>JBEIKS010000011.1:0-19126 GCA_040379625.1 Burkholderiaceae bacterium | reverse complement strand
TGGCAAGAAAGAGCCAGCCAAAGACGCATCCAAAAACACCGCTGCAGCGCCGGCGGCAGATGCCGGGGCTGCTTCAAGCACGCCAGCGGGCAGTGATGCAAAGCCTGCCGCTGCCCCGGTGAGTGCACCTGCGCCCACGCCGGCGCCCGGAAAGGCTGACTAATTCCATGCAAGCACTGCGCCGTTATTTGGTCACTGGCCTGTTGGTTTGGGTTCCCATTGCCATTACCCTGTGGGTAATTTCCTCAGTAGTGGCGGTGCTTGACCGGTCCCTGGCTGTGTTGCCCGCCGAACTTCAGCCTGAAGTTTTGTTGGGTTTCAGTTTGCCAGGCATTGGTGCCTTGTTTACTTTGGCCATTATTTGGCTGACAGGGCTTGTCACCGCAAACATGGTGGGGCAGTCGCTGATGCGGTGGTGGGAAGGCTTGCTGCGCCGTATTCCGTTTTTCAATTCAATTTACAGCAGCGTCAAGCAAGTGTCTGACACCTTGTTGTCATCTTCCGGAAAAGCGTTCAGAAAAGCCGTTCTGGTTCCTTTTCCTGGCGGCAATACAAAAGCCATCGGGTTTTTAACCGGTGAGGTGTCCCCGGGTTTGGCCAACGGATTCGGCGAAGGTTATGTCAGTGTTTTTATTCCCACCGCCCCCAATCCAACAGCCGGTTTTGTATTGCTGGTGCTTGAAAAAGATTTGATTGAACTCAACCTCTCTGTGGATGAGGCCTTAAAATACGCAGTATCGATGGGTGTTGTTGCACCCTCACTCAGTTCTACGGACAAATAAACATGACAAAAATGCGATCCCACTACAGCGGTAACCTATCAGTTGCTGAATTAGGTCAGACTGTTTCCCTGTGCGGTTGGGTACATCGCCGCCGCGACCACGGCGGAGTTATTTTTGTGGATCTGCGCGACCGTGAGGGCACCGTGCAGGTGGTTTGCGATCCAGACATTCCCGCAATGTTTTCCACCGCTGAAACCCTGAGAAACGAGTTTTGCGTGCGCATTGAGGGTTTGGTGCGCCGTCGCCCTGAAGGCACGGAAAACACCACCCTGAAAAGCGGCCAGATTGAAATTCTCTGCAAAGCCGTGCAAGTGTTGAACCCTTCAGTGACGCCACCGTTCCAGCTTGACGACGAAAACCTTTCTGAAACCACCCGCCTGACGCACCGTGTGTTGGACCTGCGCCGTCCGCAGATGCAAAAAAACATGATGTTGCGCTACAAGGTGGCCATGACCATCCGCCGCTTCCTCGATGGCAATGGTTTCATCGACGTTGAAACCCCGATGCTGACCAAAAGCACGCCTGAGGGTGCGCGCGACTACCTCGTGCCTTCCCGCGTGAACGCCGGCATGTTTTTCGCCTTGCCCCAGTCGCCCCAGTTGTTCAAGCAGTTGTTGATGGTGGCCGGTTTCGACAAGTACTACCAGATCACCAAGTGCTTCCGGGATGAAGATTTGCGAGCTGACCGTCAGCCCGAATTTACACAGGTGGACATCGAGACCTCCTTCATGGACGAGCAGGAAATCCGTGACTTGTTCGAAGGCATGATCCGCGAAGTGTTTCAGCAGGCCATCGGCGTTGAGTTGTCTGATCCGTTCCCCGTCATGCAGTACAAAGACGCCATGTTCCTGTATGGCTCAGACAAACCCGATCTGCGCGTGAATATGCAATTCACCGAACTCACAGACGTCATGAAAACCGTTGATTTCAAGGTGTTCTCCGGTGCAGCGAACATGGAAGGCGGTCGGGTGGTCGGTCTGTGCGTACCCAATGGCGCCGAAATCAGCCGTTCTGAAATTGATGCCTACACCACGTTCGTGGCCATTTACGGTGCCAAGGGCCTGGCGTGGATCAAGGTCAATGACGCAGCCAAAGGCCGTGAGGGTTTGCAAAGCCCCATCGTCAAAAACCTCAACGATGAAGCCATTGCCGAAATTCTCAAGCGCACAGGCGCAAAAAACGGCGATCTGATTTTCTTTGGTGCCGACAAGGCCAAGGTTGTAAACGACGCCATTGGTGGTTTGCGCCTGAAAATCGGTCACAGCGATTTCGGCAAGCGCAGCGGTCTGATGACAGAAGGCTGGCGTCCGCTGTGGGTCATCGACTTCCCGATGTTCGAATTCGACGAAGAGGGCGACCGTTGGGTGGCCTGCCACCATCCCTTCACCAGCCCGCAAGATGGCCACGAAGACTGGTTGGAGTCCAATGCCGGCGCCTGTATTGCCAAGGCCTATGACATGGTGCTCAATGGTTGGGAGCTCGGCGGTGGTTCGGTCCGTATTCACCGCGAAGAAGTACAGAGCAAGGTGTTCCGTGCCCTCAAAATTGATGAAGAAGAGGCGCAAGCCAAGTTTGGCTTCTTGCTCGATGCATTGAAATACGGTGCACCGCCTCACGGTGGTTTGGCGTTTGGTCTTGACCGCATCGTGACCATGATGGCCGGAGCCGAGTCCATTCGCGACGTCATTGCCTTCCCCAAAACCCAGCGCGCCCAATGTCTGCTCACGCATGCACCCAGCCCTGTGGATGAAAAGCAATTGCGTGAATTACACATTCGCCAACGGGCCACTGAAATAAAGTAAATCTAAAAGTGTTAAACCCCAGTATCATTGGTGTACGAAGCCAAGCTGGGGTTTAAATGCCTTCATTCTTTAAATTTTGTGGCGGTTTAAAAATACTGCAACCGCTGGTCGCGGCATGCGTCATGGCCAGCGCACTGCCTTCCGTGCAGGCCGCACCACAGCAGTTCATTGTCAATTTCAAGGATGCCAGCAGACCCTCTCTGACTGTTGTTCGCCAGCGCGTTGCCCAAGCCACCGGGCTGCAGGTTCTCAACAGTTACGGTCTTATCCAAAAAGGCAGCTTCGTTTTGCAATTGGAAGACGCTGGCCGTTCCCCCGCGCTCATAGAAGCCGCTTTGCGAGCCTTGCCTTCCGTAAAGTTTGCCCATCCCGATTACCCCTTGCAAGCGTTGGCAAACGCACCCACTCCCAACGATACTTTGTTCATTTCAAATCAGGCGGACTACATGGGGCCAGTGGTGTCTGCCAATTACGCAGCCATGAACATGCAGGCGGCCTGGGGCATTGCCCGTGGATCTTCCAAGGTGGTGGTGGCTGTGCTTGATTCCGGCGCGCTGTTTGAACATCCAGAGCTTAAAGGGCGCTACTTGCCGGGCTACGACTTTGTTCGGGCCGTCAGTGATCCGACCGGAACCGGCACTCCGCGCAGCGGAGGTTCGAATGACGGCGACGGCCTGGATGCAGATGCCTCTGACCCGGGCGATGCGCCGCCCTCCGGCGTGTGCCCGGGTGGTTTCACAGGCAGCAGTTTTCATGGCACGGCGGTGGCCTCTGTGGTTGCAGCCAACACCAACAACGGGCTTGGCATGGCGGGCATGAATGGTTCGGTTCGCATTTTACCCGTGCGCATTTCCGGGCAGTGCGGTGTGGCACTGACGTCTGACATTATTGACGGCATGTTGTGGTCCGTGGGTGAAACAGTGGCCGGCATTCCTTTGAACCCCAACCCGGCCAAGGTGGTGAACCTGAGCTTCGCCGGAGGCTTGAGCTCACTGGGTTGCAGGGACAATGCCATTGTTGATGCCATTGCAAAGGTGCGGGAAAAAGGCGCCTTGTTTGTAACGGCTGCAGGCAATGGAGGCGGGGCGCTGGAATCGCCCGCCAGTTGCAACGGTTCTGTGGCGGCCGGTACCGTGAATTCCGCCGGTCTTAAAACTGCTTACAGTGCCTATGCGCCCAGTACAGCGGGCACCACTGTTTTAATGACACCCAGCGATGCCAATGGTTCTTTTCTGGTGGCCAGCAACAATCAGAATACCAACGGTACGCCCAACCCCAGCGCCCACTCGGTGCGTATGGAGGCTGGCACCAGTTTTTCAGCGCCCATGCTGTCTGGCTTGGTTGCTTTGATGTTTCAACTGCGTCCGGATTTTCTTCCGGAACAAATCATTGCGGTGCTTAAGCAGACCGTCAAGGCATTCCCCCCCGGGAATGTACTGAACGGCTGCCCCAGCAATTTTTTTGGCTCGCAGACCACGTGTGCTTGCTCCACCAGTACTTGCGGTGATGGCATTATTGCGCCAGTGAGCGCCTTGACACAGATGCGGTCTTTCCCCGGGCAGGTGCCTGTGGCCAACGTGCCTTTCTCCTTGCAAGCCGCCGGCGGTGGAGCCAGTACGGTGCTGGATGGTGGGCTGTCTTCCCGCAGCAATGGAGAAACCTCGGGCTTGTCTTACCAATGGCGGCAGTTGAGCGGGCCGGCCTACAACCTGCAAGGCGCAAATACCTCGGTTTTGCAAATTACAGCGCAAACCGCGTCAACGGCAACCGCCCGTTTTGAACTCACGGTCAGAGATGTCGGCAACAGTGTGCAGCATGCGGCAGAGACGGTGGTGTTTTCCAATGGCGAAGCGCCGGCCTCTGAGCGTGTACTGCCCAATGATACTTCCTCAGGAACCGCTAGCATGGGGGGCTCTTCCGGCACCGTTGTCAGCAGTAGCTCAAGCGGTTCATCCGGTGGTGGTGGCGGTGCTTTGGGCTTGGCTTGGGGCTACCTGATGCTGGGTCTGGTTTTGCTGCGAAGGCAAGCTGCGGTTAAGCTTGCCAGCTCTACTTCGTAAAGCCTGCGCATGACTCATAAAATTCCGGAATCTGTTTTGGTGGTGATTCATTCGCCAGATTTGCAAATACTGATGCTGGAGCGGGCCGATCAACCCGGTTTCTGGCAGTCTGTCACTGGCAGCAAAGACACCCTTGAGGAAGCCCCGGCAGACACCGCCCTGCGTGAACTGCAAGAGGAAACCGGTGTGGTCGCAGTTGCACAAACCGAAGGCGCTGCACCGCATTCGCTGTTTGAGTTGCACAACATGCAGCACAGCATCGAGTACGAGATTTTTGAACACTGGCGCTGGCGCTATGCGCCCGGCGTGACGCACAACACGGAACATTGGTTCAGTGTCTGCGTTTCCCTGCAAACGCCTGTGCGTCTGGCGCCCAAAGAACACCTGCGCTATGAATGGATGCCTTGGCAGCAAGCGGCAGAGCGTTGTTTTTCCTGGAGCAACAGCGATGCAATCAAGCGGCTTGTTGCCGGACTTTAAGTCTTGATTTTAAGGAAGAGGCGCGTTGGGCGGCCGCAATGATGTTGCGCCACAGGCGCCTTTGAAGGTCGTCCGGGCAGGACAACCAACTGCCTGACACTGTGCAAACATTCGGGTGGCCCAACCACTCTGTGGCCAGCGCTTCGGTCAGCCCGCCGGTGGGGTACAACTGCACCTCCGGCATCAGTTCCAACCATGCCCGCGCCAAGGTTTGGCTGTCTGACAAATGGGCCGGGTACACATGCAGTACCGTAAAACCGATTTCCCTGGCCATCATCAATTCACTGGTGGTTGAAACGCCCGGAATGCAGGGCAATTTGAGTTTTGCGCAGGCTTGAACCACAGAGGGGCTGAAGCCCGGGGAGCTGACAAACATGGCGCCCAAGGCCTTGGCCTGCTTGGCATCATCCACGTTGCGAATGCCGCTGGCACCGAACGCGACATCGCTGCAGTGGTCTCTGAGGCATTTCAGAACGTCTGCGCCGTTCGTGCTGGGCAAACTTACTTCAAATGCGGTCAAGCCGCCCTCCTGCAGTGCTTCCACCAAGGGCAGCGTGTCCGCAACCCGTTCCGGCTTGAGTAGCGGAATGATGCTATTGCGTTTAACCAGTTCGAGAATGAAGGGATGGCTCATGGTGTGTAAAATCAGACTTCAGTTGAGGGCTGGACCTTGTGTCTGTCCATGCACAATCGGCAATGATAACCTGTCCGCAGGTCCATAAAAAATTGCTTTCATTTTTAGGTGTACGGCGTGAAGCCCAATGATCTCGTTGTACTTAGACCGCAGGGTCTGTATTGCCCACAAGGCGATTTTTACATCGACCCCTGGCGCCCTGTTGGCCGGGCGCTCATTACCCATGCACACGCCGATCACGCCCGCACGGGGCACGCACATTATCTGGCGGCGCAACCGGCCGCAGGTGTCTTGAAATCAAGGTTGGGCAACATCAGTCTGAATACCCTGCGCTATGGTGAAAAAATCCGTTGTGGCGATGTCTCGGTGTCGTTTCACCCCGCCGGTCATGTGCTGGGGTCTGCCCAAGTTCGAATTGAACACAAGGGCGAGGTCTGGGTGGCCTCCGGCGACTACAAGCTGGAAGCAGATGGCACCTGCGATCCTTTCGAGCCGGTGCGCTGCGATACCTTCATTACGGAATCTACCTTTGGTTTGCCCATTTACCAGTGGCGTGCCCAGTCGGTGCTGTTTGCTGAAATCAATGCCTGGTGGCTGCGCAACAGAAACGAGGGCAGGGCTTCGGTGATGTATTGCTATTCCTTTGGAAAAGCACAACGCATTTTGTCGGGTCTGTCCCAAGACATTGCACCCATAGTGGTTCACAGCGCGGTTGATGCTCTGAATCAGGCCTACCGTGACGCTGGCGTTGCCTTGCCTCCGGCTTGCAAGGTGTCTGATCTGGAGACGGGTGCGGACGTGCGCGGTGCCTTCGTGATTGCACCGCCCGCAGTGCAGGGCAGTTCATTCTTGAAGCGTTTTGGTGAACATTCCGATGCGTTTGCCTCCGGTTGGATGCAGTTGCGCGGTGCGCGAAGACGGCGCGGCGTTGATCAAGGCTTTGTGCTGTCCGACCACGCCGACTGGCCGGGGCTGATGCAGGCCATCAAGGCCACAGAGGCGCAACGGGTGATCGTGACCCACGGTTCGGTTGATGTGATGGTTCGCCATTTGTGCGAGCAGGGCCTGGCGGCCGAGTCTTTCACCACCGAGTATGGCGCGGAAGAACCTGCATGAAACGGTTTGCCCGCCTCTATACCGAGCTTGATGCCTCCACCTCCACTTTGCTCAAGCAACGTCATTTGGTGAATTATTTTGCAGAGGCAAATGCAGCAGACGCGGCTTGGGCGGTTTATTTTTTATGCGGTGGCAAGCCCAAACGTGTTTTGCCGACGGCGCTGATGCGCCAGGCCGCCTGTGAACTTGCGCAGGTGCCGGACTGGCTGTTTGAGGAGTGTTACCAGGCGGTGGGTGATCTGGCGGAAACCATTGCGCACATTTTGCCGGCACCAGAGTCTGAGATGGACATGGGTTTGGCGGAGTTTATTGAGTCGCAATTGTTACCGCTGCGCAAATGCAGTGCAGAAGACGCCTTGTTGAACGTGAAAACACTTTGGTCTTCTCTGGAAGCGCTGGAGCGGTTTTTATTTGTGAAGTTGGTGGGGGGCGGTTTTCGGGTGGGTGTTTCGAAGTTGCTGGTGACAAAAGCCTTGGCGCAGTTGGCTGGGTTGGAGGCCAGTCTGGTGGCGCAACGCCTCATGGGTTACACCGAATCAGTGAAGCAAGTCAGCGCCAGCGATTTTTCTGCTTTGCTCATGGCGCCCGAAGCAAACCAGAGCGAGGCGGCAAACAATGCGGCGCCCTTTCCGTTTTTTCTGGCGCATCCGCTGCCGGCCATCACTGATGCACTGGGTGCCTGCACCGACTGGCTGGCGGAGTGGAAGTTTGATGGCATTCGCGGGCAAGTGGTGAAGCGCGGCGGCGAGGTGCGCATCTGGTCGCGTGGTGAAGAGTTGTTGAACGATCAATTCCCGGAGTTGCTGGCCATGGCGGCGCAGTGGCCCAACGGCAGTGTGCTTGATGGTGAGTTGCTGGTGAGCCGCCAAGGACGTGTGGCCAGTTTTGCGGACCTCCAAACCCGTTTGGGACGCAAGCGTGTGGATGCCAAGCTGCAGGTCACTCACCCCGTTATTTTTATGGCCTATGATTTATTGCAGTGCGGGGGCGAAGACATCAGGCAACACCCCCAGCAGGAAAGAAGAGTCCGGTTGGAACAGTTTGCCTTGAATTTTCCCGACACCGACGGCCGCTTTCAATTGTCTGAATTGTTGCAGGCCGATTCCTGGGATGCCCTGCAGGCATTGCGCGCACAGTCCCGCAGCCGCGGGGTGGAAGGCCTGATGCTGAAACACCGTCAGGCCGCCTACGGCGTGGGGCGCACCAAAACAGCGGGTGTCTGGTGGAAATGGAAGCTAGACCCCATGAGCATTGACGCTGTGCTGGTGTATGCGCAGCGCGGCCATGGCAGGCGGGCCAGCCTGTACACCGACTACACGTTTGCGGTGTGGGACAAAGCCCCTGAGACCGCTGAGGTGTTGGCTGTGTGCGCTGCCATTGAAAACAAGGAGTCGCTTGAACAGTCTGCAGCAAGGGGTTTGCCCCGGTTGGTCACGTTTGCAAAGGCTTATTCAGGGCTGACCGATGAAGATTTCAAACGGGTGGATCAAGAAATTAAAAAGAGCAGCGTTGAAAAATTCGGACCGGTTCGCAGTGTGGTTCCCAGTTTGGTGTTTGAGTTGGGGTTTGAGGGCATTGCCTTGTCTGGCCGTCATAAAAGCGGCGTTGCCGTCAGGTTTCCCAGAATGCTGAGAATCCGTGATGACAAAACCCTTGCGCAGGCCAACACGCTGGCAGACTTACAGGCCTTGTTGCCGGTAGAAAAAAACGGTGAACAGTAATGCCTGACTTCAAGCGTATTTATGGTGTCGATTTTTCTTCCAGCCCCAGCAAGCGCAAACCCATTGTGGTTTCACAAGCCGGTTGGGTGACGGACAAGCAGCATTCGGTTTTTGAGTTACAGGCATTTCACCGGTTTTCCGACATTGCCTCTTTTGAAGTGTTTTTAGCGCAGCAGCCTGAATGGATGGGTGGCTTTGACATGCCTTTTGGCTTGTCCCGGCATTTGCTGGATGTGCTGCAGTGGCCGGGTGCCCGGCGCTACGATTTGCAGGCTTGGGATGCATTCGTTGATTTTTATGCCGCACTTGATAGGGCAGAGCTGCGCACGGTGTTTCAGGCGTGGTGCAATGCCCACCCGCCGGGCCAGAAGTTTGCCCACCGTGCGTGCGATCGTCCGGCACAATCTTCGCCATCCATGAAATGGATCAACCCGCCGGTGGCCTACATGTTGCACGCCGGTGCGCCCCTGTTAAAACGGCTGGATGCCCACATTCCGCAGCAGCGTGCAGGCAATGCGAAACGCATCGCTCTGGAAGCCTACCCGGGCTTTCTGGCGAAACAGTGCCTGGGCGGCGCAGTTATAAAAACGACGACGTAAGCAAGCAAAGCGATGGGCGGCAACAGGCCAGACAGCACATTATTGAAGTGCTGTTGCAAGACACCCACGGCTTTGAAGTCAGTCTGGCAAGCGGACTGAAACAAGGCATGCTGGAAGACCCGAAAGGCGATGTGCTTGATGCCGCCCTGTGTGCATTTCAAGTGGCTCAGGCCTTACAGGCCGACCCGCAAAACTACATGCGCCCTGATGACGTCGATCCTTTGGAAGGCTGGATACTCACCGTACCCCATGCGCAGGTGCCCAGACATCTGCCGGCATTGGCTGAAGTGGAAGCCGCGCTGCTGCGCGCCAGTGTGTTGAAGGCTCTGCCGCAGGCATTGCAACTCAAGCTTGTTCATTTGCAAAACCCGCAGGTGGATGCGTGAGCGCCGCCGTGGAAGTCACTGAAGCAAGCACACTGGCATGGTTTGAAATGCTGGGTTGGAAGGCCTTTGATTTTCAGCGGGAAGTCTGGCGTGCCATGCGCGCAGGCGGCAGTGGGTTGTTGCACGCCACCACGGGTTCCGGCAAAACGTATGCCGTGGCTTTGGGTGCTTTGCAAGCCCTGGGGCCTGTCAGCAGAACGCGCGAAACCCGCATACTCTGGATAACGCCCATGCGCGCTTTGGCGGCCGATTCCGCCCGTGCGCTGGAAGTGGCGGTGCAGGCCTTGGCCCCTTCGCTGAAAGTGGGTTTGCTGACGGGCGACACCAGCACATCCGTGCGTGCCGGTTTGCAAAAATCGCCCGCCACTGTGCTGGTCACCACCCCGGAAAGCCTGACCCTGATGCTGGCCAGAGGACAGGCCGATGAAACGCTGGCAAAAGTCAGCGTGCTGGTGGTGGACGAATGGCATGAACTCATCGGCAACAAACGGGGCGTACAGTTGCAACTGGCGCTGGCGCGCTTGCGCCGACTGAACCCGCAGTTGTTGTCATGGGGTTTGTCTGCCACTTTGGGTAATCTTGATTATGCACAAACGGTGCTGCTGCACGGTGGTTCAGGCGCCGCCCACCGTGTGGAAGGGCTGACCCCCAAACGGCTGCAAATTGACACCCTGATTCCAGACAACATTGAACGCTTTCCGTGGGGCGGGCATTTGGGCATGCGCCAGGTTAAAGCGGTGGCGGCTGAAATTGAACAGGCAGCCACCTCGCTGGTGTTTACCAACACCCGCTCACAGGCGGAAATCTGGTACCAAGCCCTGCTGGAAGAAAAGCCGGAATGGGCTGGCCTGATTGCCTTGCACCACGGTTCGCTGGACAAGGAATTGCGCACCTGGGTGGAAAACAGTTTGAAGACCGGTGCCCTGAAAGCCGTAGTCTGTACTTCAAGTCTGGACCTTGGCGTGGATTTTTTACCCGTAGAGCGTGTGCTGCAAATTGGTTCGCCCAAAGGGGTGGCGCGTTTGCTGCAAAGGGCAGGGCGCTCTGGCCATGCGCCGGGCAGGGCTTCCAGAATTACGGTGGTGCCCACCCATGCGCTGGAATTGATGGAGGCCGCTGCGGCACGCCATGCCGTCGGTCTCAAGCGCATTGAGTCCAGGGTCTCGCCCCATGAGCCCATGGATGTGCTGGTTCAGCATTTGGTGACTGTGGCGGTGGGCCCCGGCTTCATTGCCGACGAATTGTATGCAGAAATCCGTGCTGCCTATGCCTTCAGGCATCTGAGCCGGGAGCGCTTCGATTGGGCTTTGGCTTTTGTGGAGGGCGGTGGCGCTTCGTTAAAAGCCTATCCGGATTTCCACCGCATTGCCAAGGATGAACAACAGGTTTACCGCGTGCCGCGTGCCGACATCGCGCGGCGCCACCGCATGTCCGTGGGCACCATCGTCTCCGATGCGTCCATGTCCGTGGCATGGCTCACAGGCGGGCGTATCGGCAGCATTGAAGAAAGTTTCATTGTCCGTTTGAAAGCGGGAGACTGCTTTACCTTCGCAGGTCGCGTGCTGGAATTGATACGTGTGCGCGACATGACAGCCTTTGTGCGCAAGGCGCCCAAAGGCAAGGGGTCTGTGCCCCAATGGCAAGGCGGCAAGATGCCCCTGTCCTCCGAGTTGGCGCAGTCTGCGCTGGAAATGCTGGCGCTCACGGAAACACAACCACGCTCGGCTTGGCCGCCGGAGATGCAAGCCCTGCAGGGCTTGCTGGAAATTCAGTCGCGTTGGTCGGCGTTGCCTTCGCCAGAGCGTCTGGTCATCGAAGAAATTCACACCAAGGAAGGGCAGCACCTGTTTGTGTATGCCTTTGCCGGCCGCATGGTGAACCTGGGGTTGGCCAGCCTGATGGCCTACCGCATGGCCAAGCAGTCGCCCGGCACCTTCTCCATTTCCGTGAACGACTATGGTTTTGAATTGCTCAGCGCCGATGTGTTTGACTGGCGCAGTACGCTGGATGCGCAGGCCGGTGTGTTGTCAGTCCTGCAAATGTCAGAAGATGTTTTGGGTTCATTGAATTCTTCCGAATTGGCCCAACGCCGTTTCCGCGAAATTGCCCGCATCGCCGGATTGGTGTTTCAAGGTTTTCCGGGTGCCTCAAAAAGTACCAAACAACTGCAGGCCTCCTCCGGTTTGTTTTTCGAGGTGTTCAAGCAGTACGACACCGACAATCTTTTGTTGAGTCAGGCCAATACCGAAGCCATGGAGCAAGAGTTGGAAATGCACCGTCTGGCGCAATGTCTGCAAGCACTGCAGTCAAGACAACGTGTTTACCTCACACCCGCCAAACCCACGCCGTTTGCGTTTCCCTTGATGATTGAACGCTTGCGCGAACGCGTTTCCACCGAAAAACTCAGCGACCGCGTGCAACGCATGGTGGCCGATCTGGAAAAGGCCGCCCGTGTCAGTTGATGTTTTTCCTGCGATGCAGCCCACAGGGGCGGTCAGTTTCAAAGTACGGGGCGAGCAGTTGTATTTGCTGCCGCAAAAGGCGCTGTGGTGGCCTGCAGAAAAAACCCTGTTTGTGGCCGACGTTCACATTGGCAAGGCAGCCGGTTTCAGGGCGCTGGGGGTGCCGGTGCCCTCTGGTACCACGGCCAACACCTTGCAGCGCTTGTCTGAGCTCACCACACAACACCAGCCCGCCCACTTGGTGGTGCTTGGAGATTTGCTGCATTCGACCAAGGTTCATGAAACAGAATCGCTGGACAGTTTTTTGCAGTGGCGTGGGTCGCAATCCGAATTGCAGATCACACTGGTGCGTGGCAACCACGATGACAAAGCCGGTGACCCGCCTGCGGCCGCCAATGTGCGCTGCGTTGATGAACCGTTTCTCATCGGGCCGTTCGCCGCACTCCACCACCCAGGTGAGCATCCGCAGGCGTATTACCTGGCCGGGCACATTCATCCTTGTGTAAAACTCAATGGCAAGGGCAGGGATGCACTGCGGCTGCCCTGTTTTTATGACAACGGTAAAGGCATGGTGCTCCCCGCTTTTGGTGCCTTCACTGGAATGCACACCTTAAGCATCGCCAGTGGTGAAAAAGTATTTCCTGTGACGCCTCAGGCTGTGTTTTCTCTCCCGAGTTTTTGAACATACGTGAAATTGCTGCGCTGCATGAGGATTTGTTTTGTTCGCTCTCGTATAGTCTAGATCGGTAGAAGTTGCGAATGTTGCGCTGCAAAATTAGAATGCCTGCTCTAAACCCAATTTCTTCCTCGAATTGACATTTTTCTGATTGGGCCGTAAAAAGAACGACCGTTCATTTATTTTGAATTGAAAAACCATGCGCAAAGGGGAACAAACCCGAGCCGTTATTTTGGATGCAGCACTTGATATCGCTTCCCGCGAGGGCTTGGAAGGCCTCACCATAGGAGTTTTGGCGGATCGCATCCAGATGAGTAAAAGCGGCGTGTTCGCACATTTTGGTTCCAGAGAAGACTTGCAACTGCAGGTTCTCAAAGAATATGAACGGCGTTTTGTGGATTTCGTTTTGCTTCCCAGCTTGTCTGAAAAGCGAGGCTTGCCCCGTTTGGAAGCCATCTTTACCCGGTGGCTTGAAAAGGTAGGCATGGAAATTCACAGCGGCTGTATTTACGTCTCTGGCGCTTCAGAGTACGACGACCGGCCCGGTCTTATCCGGGACGAGTTGGTGCGTATGTTGGGCGCCTGGGAAAAAGAGATGCTGCGTGCAACGCGGCAGGCCATAGAAGCGGGCGATCTCGGTGGCGAAACCGATGCTGAGCGCCTGGTCTTCGAAATGTTCGGCCTGACCTTGGTTGCACACCAGAGCGGTCGCTTGATGCACCGCCCTGATGCCGTGTCACTTGCTAAAAAAGGGTTTGACCGGTTGGTCGGTCGAAACAAAACTGTGCAGTAACCCAGATGTGTAGAGGAGAAAACCATGGGACAGTATTTACCACCGCTTCGTGACATGCAGTTTGTTTTGCATGAGTTGTTAAATGCAGAAGCCGAATTGAAGGCCATCCCCAAGTACGCTGACATTGATGCAGACACCATCAATGCCGTGCTTGAAGAGGGTGGAAAATTCAGCTCGGAAGTGCTGTTTCCCTTGAACCAGACCGGCGATGCAGAAGGCTGTACCTTCACACGCGAAGGCAACGTCGTCACCACACCCAAGGGCTTCAAGGAAGCCTATGAGCAGTATGTTGAAGGCGGCTGGGCCGCATTGGCTTGCGACCCCGACTACGGCGGCCAAGGCTTGCCCCTGTTGTTGAACCAGGCGTTTTACGAAACCATGAACTCTGCCAACCAGGCATGGTGCATGTACCCCGGTTTGAGCCATGGTGCCTATGAGTGTTTGCACGCCCACGGTTCAGAAGAGCAAAAAGCCATCTACCTGCCCAAGCTGACATCTGGCCAGTGGACAGGCACCATGTGCCTGACCGAATCGCACTGCGGTACCGACCTCGGCATGCTGCGTACAAAAGCCGAGCCAAAAGGCGACGGTTACAGCATTACTGGCAGCAAGATTTTTATCTCTGCCGGCGAGCACGACATGGCGGAAAACATTGTCCACCTGGTGTTGGCACGTTTGCCTGACGCACCAGCCGGTACCAAAGGCATTTCACTGTTTGTGGTGCCAAAGTTCATTCCCAATGCCGACGGCACACTGGGCGCACGCAACCCGATTTTCTGCGGCGCCATCGAACACAAGATGGGCATTCACGGCAATTCAACTTGCCAGATGAACCTGGACGGCGCAATGGGCTGGCTGATTGGCCAACCCCACCGCGGCCTGCAGGCCATGTTCGTCATGATGAACGCAGCCCGTCTGGGTGTGGGCATGCAGTCGCTGGGTCTGACGGAAGTCGCCTACCAAAACGCAGTGGTGTATGCAAAAGACCGCATCCAGATGCGTTCCCTCTCTGGTGTAAAAGCCCCCGACAAAGCGGCCGACCCCATCATCGTTCACCCTGACGTTCGCAAGATGTTGCTGACTGCCCGCGCCTATGCGGAAGCCGGCCGTGCATTCTGCTACTGGACAGGCCTGCAGATCGACAAAGAACTCTTCCACCCTGACGAAGCCGTTCGCAAGGAAGCCACCGACATGGTTGCCCTGGTAACGCCGATCGTAAAGGCCTTCATCACCGACAACGCTTGGCTGGCCACTTCACATTGCATGCAGGTCTATGGCGGCCACGGCTACATTGCTGAGTGGGGCATGGAACAGTATGTTCGCGATTCCCGTATCAACATGATTTACGAAGGCACCAACACGGTTCAGTCCCTCGACCTGCTGGGTCGCAAGGTGCTGGGCGACGGTGGTGCGAAGCTGAGCAAGTTCGGCAAGATGATCACCGATTTCATTGAAGCTGAAAAAGACAATGAAGCCATGAAGGAATTCACCGAGCCGTTGGGTGATCTGGGCGGCAAAGTCACCAAGCTGACCATGGAATTGGGTATGAAAGGTATGCAGAACCCAGATGAAGTGGGTGCAGCGTGCGTGGATTACATGCGTGTTGTGGGCCATATGATCTATGCTTACTTCCTGGCGCGCAGTGCAAAAATTGCGTTGGAAAAACAAGCCAGCGGCGATGCTTTCTACACAGCAAAACTGCACACAGCACGTTTTTACTTCCAGAAAATTCTGCCCGAAACAGCCTCGCACATCCGTTTGGCGCGTGCCGGTTCAGAGTCCCTGATGGCCATGCCTGTTGAAATGTTCTGATCGGTTGTAAACGGTTTCATTGTTTTACAACACAGTAACAAGTTGTAGTCGTCGCTTAAAGAGGAGCCCTTCGGGGCTCTTCTTGTAAAACCTCCCAAGGAGACAACCAGTGTCAAATTTCATTGTCCGCAAAGTCGCCGTACTTGGCGCGGGCGTGATGGGTGCGCAAATTGCAGCCCACTGCGTAAATGCCAAGGTGCCTGTTGTTTTGTTCGACCTTCCTGCCAAGGAAGGCGACAAGAACGGTATTGTCAATCGCGCCATCGAAAACCTGAAGAAACTCAGCCCGGCCCCGTTTGGCGATAAAAACGATGCCAGCCACATTCAAGTGGCCAACTACGAAGACCACCTCAGTGTGTTGTCCGAGTGCGATCTGGTGATTGAAGCCATTGCGGAACGCATGGACTGGAAACACGACCTTTATAAAAAAGTGTCGGCTCACCTTGCACCCAACGCCATTTTTGCCTCCAACACCTCAGGTCTGTCCATTAATCAGTTGGCGGAAGGTTTTGATGCTGAACTGAAACAGCGCTTCTGCGGCGTTCACTTTTTCAACCCGCCGCGCTACATGCACTTGGCCGAGTTGATTCCAACGACATCGACCCGCCCTGAAATTCTCGACCAGCTGGAAATTTTCCTGACCACCACCTTGGGCAAAGGCGTGGTTCGCGCCAAAGACACGCCCAACTTCGTGGCCAACCGCGTGGGTGTGTTCGGCATGCTGGCCACCATCACGGAAGCGCAGAAGCACGGTATTCCTTTTGACATCGTGGACGACCTCACCGGCAGCAAACTGGGTCGCGCAAAGTCAGCGACTTTCCGCACCGCAGACGTCGTGGGTCTGGACACCATGGGTCACGTGATCAAAACCATGCAGGACACCCTGCCCAACGATCCGTTCGCAGCCACGTATGCAACGCCTGCCGTGCTCACCACACTGGTGTCTCGCGGCGCCTTGGGTCAAAAGACCAAAGGCGGCTTCTACAAAAAAGAAGGCAAGCAGATCATGGTGCTCGACCCGGTCAAGGGTGAGTACGTTCCTTCTGGCGGCAAGGCCGACGAAGCCATCGTAAAAATTCTTAAGGGCAAAGACCCGGTTGCAAAATTAAAGGCGCTGCGCGAAACAGAGCATCCACAGGCGCAGTTCCTGTGGGCTATTTTCCGTGACGCCTTCCATTACATCGCCGTGCACCTTGAAAGCATTGCCGACACCGCCCGCGAAGTCGATTTCGCGCTGCGCTGGGGCTTTGGCTGGAGCACCGGTCCGTTTGAAACCTGGCAAGCCGCTGGTTGGAAAGAAGTGGCCGGCTGGGTCAAGAGCGACATTGATGCAGGCAAGGCCCTGTGCAATGCGCCCATGCCCGCTTGGGTGTTTGAAGGCGAAGTGGCTGAAAAAGGCGTGCACACGCCGGCCGGTTCCTGGTCTCCTGCTAAGAAGGCCTATGTACCGCGCGCCACCCTGCCTGTGTATGAACGCCAGATTTTCCGTGCGGCACTGGTCGGTGAAACCACAGTGACAGGCCACAACGGCGGCAATACACTGAAAGAAGACGACAGCGTTCGTCTCTGGACAGCACCGGGCAACGACGACGTGCTCATCATGTCCATCAAGAGCAAAATGCACGCCATTGGTCCAGGCGTTATTGCCGGCACCTATGAAGCCATTGCGCTGGCGGAAAAACAGTACAAGGGTCTGGTCATCTGGTCGCCCGATGAGCCGTTCTCCGTGGGTGCCGACCTGCAAGCCATGATGCCTGCCTTCATGGCCGGTGGCGCCAAGGCGCTGGAAGGCGAGGTCCGCAAGTTCCAGGAAGCCACAACCGCCATCAAGTATGCGCAGGTGCCCGTGGTTGCCGCTTTGTCCGGCATGGCGCTGGGCGGTGGTTGCGAATTTGCGATGCACGCTGCCAAGCGCGTAGCCAACATTGAGACCTACATGGGTCTGGTGGAAGTGGGCGTGGGTCTGATTCCCGGTGGCGGTGGCTTGAAGGAAATTGCAGTGCGTGCCGGTCTGGCCGCGCAGGCTGCCGGCAGCACCGACTACCTCGCGTTTGTCAAAGACGGCTTCATGGCTGCAGCCACAGCCAACGTGGGCAAGAGCGCCATGGAAAACCGCAAGCTCGGTTATCTCTCGCAAAACGACAACATCGTGTTCAACAGCTATGAAGTGTTGGGCGTTGCCATCGGCGAAGCACGTCAGATGTTTGACTCAGGCTACCGTCCCCCCATGAAGCTTAAGGGCGTACCGGTGGCAGGCAAGAGCGGTATTGCAACCATCATGGCGCAGCTGGTCAATATGCGCGATGGCGGTTTCATCACCGGACACGACTTCACCCTGGGCAAGATCATCGCCACCGTGGTGTGCGGCGGCGAAGTCGAAACAGGCTCGCTGGTGGATGAGGCTTGGTTGTTAGGGCTGGAACGAAAGTACTTCGTAGAACTGCTCAATCACCCCAAGACTCAGGAACGAATCATGGGCATGCTGTCGACCGGCAAGCCCGTCAGAAACTAAGGAGACACGAATGTCCCGACAAGTACAAGACGCATACATCGTTGCGGCCAGCCGCACCCCGATTGCAAAAGCACCGAAAGGCAGCTTTCGCAATTTCCGTCCCGATGACCTCCTGGTTCGTGCGCTGCAAGGCGCCATGGCCCAGGTGCCCAACCTTGACCCCGCCTCCATTGAAGACGCCATCGTAGGTTGCGCTTTCCCTGAAGGCGAACAGGGCATGAACATGGCCCGTATCGGCGTGTTGCTCGCAGGTCTGCCCAACAGCGTGGGTGGTGTCACCATCAACCGCTTTTGCGCTTCAGGCCTGACAGCACTGGCCATGGCGGCCGACCGCATTCGCGTTGGCGAAGCAGACGTCATGATCGCAGCCGGTGCCGAATCCATGAGCATGGTGCCCATGTCCGGCAACAAGCCTTCCATGAACCCAGCCATTTTTGCCAAGGATGAAAACTTCGGCATTGCCTACGGCATGGGCATGACTGCGGAAAAAGTGGCCCAGCAGTGGGGCATTTCCCGCGACGATCAAGACGCCTTCGCGTTGCAATCGCATCAACGTGCGCTGGCTGCACAGGCTGCCGGCTACTTCAACGATGAAATCACCCCGGTGATGTTCAACGAAGCCACACCAGACCTGAACACCGGAGAAATCATTCTGCGTGAAAAAGGCCTCCGTCTGGACGAAGGTCCCCGCGCTGAAAGCAGCATTGAAGGTCTGGGCAAGCTCAAGCCCGTGTTCGCCGCCAAAGGCTCCGTGACCGCTGGCAACAGCTCGCAGATGTCTGACGGTGCGGGTGCCTTGATCATTGCCTCCGAAGCCGCTGTGAAGCGTTACAATCTGCAGCCTTTGGCGCGTTTCGTGAGTTTCTCAATTCGCGGCGTGCCACCGGAAATCATGGGTATCGGTCCCAAGGAGGCGATTCCCGCCGCCTTGAAAAATGCCGGTCTGACCCAAGACCAGCTGGACTGGATTGAACTCAACGAGGCGTTTGCAGCACAGTCTCTGGCGGTTATCAAGGACTTGGGCTTGGATACCAGTAAAATCAATCCGATGGGCGGCGCCATTGCCTTGGGTCACCCACTCGGTGCAACCGGTGCCATTCGCGCTGCAACCGTGGTTCATGCACTGCGTCGTAACAACCTGAAGTACGGCATGGTCACCATGTGCGTAGGAACAGGCATGGGCGCAGCAGGCATTATCGAACGCGTCTGATGCAAGCCCGCGCTGCAAGGCGCGGCTGTGTCAAATGCAAAAACGCAGGGGTTGAAGCGATGTCTTCACCCCTGTTTTTTT
>JBEIKS010000010.1:0-19194 GCA_040379625.1 Burkholderiaceae bacterium | reverse complement strand
CCATTCGCGCAATGCAGAAATGGTGATTTCCCGACCAATAATCACCAAGGCAATAATGGGGTGTGCCCGCCCGAGATAAACCAGCACGATCAATGTGGCACTCACCATTAACTTGTCGGCCACTGGATCAAGAAATGCGCCGAATGAAGAGGTTTGATTCCAGCGCCTCGCCAAATAACCATCAAATGCATCGGTCACTGCTGCAAGGATAAAAACGACGGTACCCATCAGATTTTTATTCTGGACGCTGAGGGTTTCGTCGGAGACCAGAAAAATTCCGACCACCAAAGGAATGAGCACGATTCGGACCCATGTGAGCAACATGGGAAGGTTCATAGGCATAGTAGCGGCCACTTGTTTTTGTTAATCGAAATATAACCGATGAACACGGGTTTAAGCTAGGAAGCGCACATTGATTAACGCATCGCTTGAAGGTCGAACCCGGCTGAGCAAGACTTCAGTGCAACCTGCGGTAGATTTCCTCTGCCAGGGTTTGCGAAATTCCCTCAACGGTCATTAAATCTTCAATGCCTGCCGCCTTGATACCTCGCAATCCTCCAAAACGGCTCAGTAACCTCTGCTTACGTTTTGCACCCACGCCCTCAATTTCATCCAATTGAGACACCACACGGTTTTTAGCACGCTTGGCCCGCATGCCCGTGATTGCGAACCGATGGGCCTCATCGCGTATCTGGGCGATCAGCATCAGCGCTGGATGGGTTTTTCCCAAAACCAGAGAGGGCCGACCATCCGGAAAAATCAGGGTTTCCAGACCCACTTTCCTGTCTTCGCCCTTGGCAACCCCCACAATCAGGCTGATGTCCAGACCCAACTCTTCAAACACCTGCCGGGCAATCTCAACCTGGCCTTTGCCACCGTCAATCAGCACCAGATCAGGCAAATTTTCTTCCACTTTTTCATAACGGCGCATTAAGGCCTGACGCATGGCGGCGTAGTCGTCACCACCGGTGATGCCCTCAATGTTGTAGCGGCGGTATTCCTTGTTCTGCATTTCATGGGTATGAAACACCACGCAAGAGGCTTGCGTGGCCTCTCCGGCGGTGTGGCTGATGTCGAAGCATTCAATGCGGATTTTTTCCAATGGCTCAGGCAAATCAAGCACATCGGCGAGTTGGCGGGTACGGAACGCGGCATGTCCTTTTTCTGCAAGACGCCGCGACAAAGCCATGTTTGCGTTGTCCACCGCCATTTCCAACCAACGTCTGCGATTGCCTTGTGGATGCCTGAGAACGTTGATTTTTCGACCCGATTGCTCTGACAGCAACATCAGCAACTCGGGGGCGTCGAATTCGCAATTGATAATCAAGGTGGGAGGAATGGCCTTGTCTACATAGTGCTGGGACAAAAACGCCTCCAGCACCTCAGCTTCGGTCTGGGTTTCCAGTACATTGACGGCAGCAACGGCTGGTTCAGTGTGCGCTACCGCAGCGTCAGGCAAAGCCTCCGTATCGGCAGGTGCGTCATCTTCCAAAGACAACAAGCGCCCAGTGTTCGGGAAAATGGGCCTATCTCCCAAGTGCCGGCCACCGCGCACCATGGCCAGATTCACGCACACCAAGCCGTTGGACACCATCACAGCAATAATGTCGGTGTCTTCATCACCACCGGTGGTGTCCACACTCTGCTGATGCAAAACCTTGGACAAGGCAGACACCTGATTGCGGTAGACCGCCGCCTCTTCAAAACGCAAGGCCTCGGCGGCAGTGAACATCTTCTGTTCAAGCTCAGAGAGTATTTCTTTGTGCTGCCCCCTTAAAAAACGGGAAGCCGCCTCTACATCGAGGGCATATTGCTCCGGGCTGATTTTTTCAACACAGGGCGCACTGCAACGGCCGATCTGCGCTTGCAGACAGGGGCGACTGCGATGGGCAAACACCGTGTCTTCGCAATTTCTCAGTAAAAATACCCGCTGCAGGATTTGTATGCTTTCCTTGACAGCCCATGCATTTGGGTAAGGACCAAAGTACTGGCTTTTTTTGTCCACGGCTCCCCGGTAATACGCAACACGGGGGTACTTGTGGGCAGTCAGACGCAAATACGGATAAGATTTATCGTCTCGAAACAAGATGTTGTAACGAGGATCTAAAGTTTTTATGAGGTTGTTTTCAAGCAGCAGTGCTTCTGCTTCAGAACGCGTCACGGTAATTTCAATGCGCTTGATGCGCGCCACCATGTGCGCAGTTCTGGGGCTTGCGTGGGTTTTCTGAAAATAGGAACTGACGCGCTTCTTCAAATCCTTGGCTTTGCCCACATACAGAACCGCCCCCTCTGTGCCCAACATGCGGTAGACGCCGGGGCGGGTGGGCAATTGCCCCAAAAAGCTGGGGATGTCGAAGGCGTCTTCGGTCATTGCGGCTGCCCTGTCAAAACACGGGCGCGGGCAACCACCTGTTCAAACATCGGCGCAGTCAGCCTGCCTGTCTGGGTGTTGTAACGGGAAACATGGTAGCTGTCCATCAACATAAAGGGGTGACCTGCACCGAGCAAATCATGTTCTGCAGCGTGGGCAAACTTGAACTGGCTTTTTTTCAAACCCAAGGCAATCAGTACAGCCTCGTGGGCCACCAGACCCAGCGCAAGAATGACTTTTGGTGGGTGCAAGCGCAGTTCGTTTTTCAGATAATTGTTGCACAAGCGAATTTCAGCAGGGGTGGGCTTGTTTTCAGGCGGCACGCATTTCACTGCGTTTGTCACACGACAATTGATGAGTTTCAGGTTGTCGTTGGCAGCAACAGACACCGAAGCACTTGCAAAGCCGTAACGGTGCAATGTCTGGTAGAGCAGATCGCCGCAAAAGTCTCCGGTGAACGGCCGACCGGTGCGGTTGGCCCCGTGATAACCCGGCGCCAGTCCCACCACCAGCAAAGATGCAGCGCGTTCGCCAAACGGCGGCACAGGCGCTGCAAAGTGCGCTGGGTAGTTCACCTTGCAATCGGCCAGGTATTGCGCCAAGCGAGGGCAAAGTGTGCACGCCGGATTGAACTCCTCTTTGCTCAAAGCAAGCGCCACCACTGATTCCAGTTTCAACCCAGCCATACCCTTGCATTGCGGAACATGCGCATCCATGGGGAATCTTCTGCCTGTTCCTGCGGATACCACGACATTTGTACGCTGCGGAAAACACGCTCAGGGTGCGGCATCATGATGGTGAAACGTCCATCTGCTGTGGTGAAGCCAGCCAAGCCATCGGGCGAACCGTTGGGGTTGGCGGGATAGGTGTTTGCAACCGTTCCAGCGGCGTCCACATAACGCAGACTCACCAGACCTGTAGCTTTCAAGGCGGCTTCATTGCCCTGACGGGAAAAGTCTGCCTTGCCCTCGCCGTGTGCCACCACAATCGGAATCAGTGAATCAGCCATGCCCTGCAAAAACAGTGAGGGTGATTGCTCCACCTTGACCTGAACCAAACGCGCTTCGTACTGTTCAGAACGGTTGCGGGTCAGGCGTGGCCAGTGCGCAGCACCGGGAATCAGGTCGGCAAGCGTGGCCATCATCTGGCAGCCATTGCAAACCCCCAGCGCAAAACTGTCCGAGCGGTTGAAGAATTGTGCAAACATATCCGCCAATTGCGCGTTGTAGCGTATGGTTTTAGCCCATCCTTCGCCGGCTCCCAATACATCGCCGTAACTGAACCCGCCACATGCAGCCAGACCTTTGAAGTCGGCGAGTTGGTGGCGACCCGCCAGCAAGTCGCTCATGTGAACGTCCACCGCCTCGAAACCGGCACGGTTAAAAGCGGCGGCCATTTCAAGCTGCCCGTTTACGCCCTGCTCACGCAACACGGCCAGACGTGGGCGCAGACCTTTGGCAATAAAAGGCGCTGCAATGTCGGTTTGCGGGTCAAAGCTCAAATGCTGCACCAATTCAGTGTGTTTGGCTTTGGCGCGCTGATGCTCTTCATCGGCGCAGGCAGGGTTGTCCCGCAGACGCGCGATGCGCCAAGAGGTTTCATCCCAGACAGTCTGCAATTCGCTCCGTTCTGCAGAAAAAATGCTCTTTGCATCGCGGTAGAACTCAATGACATCCCGGTCGTTGAGTTTTCCGATAATGTTGCTGCAAACGCCCAAACCATGGGCGCGCAATACATCCATTGCCTCGCTGCGGCGTGCCTGGGGCACTTGAATGACAAAGCCCAACTCTTCGCTGAACAAGGCCTTCATGGTGAGTTCATTGCGTTGCACAGCCACTTGTTCGGGTCGGATTTTAAAATCGCCCCAATCGGCGGAATACGGATCGATGGTCAAAATATCCAGACTGACGGAAATACCGCAGTGTCCGGCAAACGCCATTTCACACAAGGTGGCCAACAGGCCACCGTCAGAGCGGTCGTGGTAGGCATGCACCAGCCCTTTTGTCCGCAATTCGTTGAGCGCAAGAAATGCAGATTTCAAGGCCTGCGGGTCATCAAGATCAGGGACGGAATTGCCCACCTGTTCATAGACTTGCGCCAGCACTGAGCCACCCAGACGGTTTTTGCCGAAACCCAGATCAACCAACACCAGTGCGGTATCGCCGCAATCGGTTTTAAGCTGTGGTGTCAGGGTTTTACGCACGTCGGCTACGCGGGAAAACGCAGACACAATCAGCGACACGGGCGACAAAACCTCGCGTGTTTCACCGTCTTGCGACCAGCGCGTGCGCATGGACAAAGAATCTTTTCCAACAGGAATGGACAGGCCCAAGGCGGGGCACAATTCCATGCCGATGGCCTTCACCGTGTCAAACAGGGCGGCATCTTGACCGGGTGTGCCACAAGCCGCCATCCAGTTGGCAGACAATTTAATGTCTTCCAGTTGGGCAACTTCAGCCGCCATCAGGTTGGTGATGGCTTCAGCCACAGCCATGCGACCCGAAGCCGGCGCATCCAGCACAGCCAAAGGCGTACGCTCGCCCATGGCCATGGCCTGGCCTTGGTAGGCGTCGTAGTCGTCAAGCGATACCGCAACGTCAGCCACCGGTATTTGCCAGGGACCGACCATTTGATCGCGGGCTGTAAAGCCGCCGACGGTTCTGTCGCCGATGGAAATCAGGAAGCGTTTGCTGGCCACCGCAGGAAACCTCAACACGGACATCACCGCCTCTTTGATGTCCGCCGTGGCAACATCAACAGTGGGCGCCTCAATGCGTTTGCGCTCGTCTTTGCGGTGCATGCGGGGGGGCTTGCCTAGCAATACATCCATGGGCATTTGCACCGGGGGCACAGGCGACTGGGCATCCAGCACCCGAAGTTGCTGCTCTGCCGTGGCATGGCCCACTACAGCGAACGGGCAGCGTTCACGCTCACAAATTTGAGTGAACAAGGCGAGACTCTCGGGTGCAAGCGCCAACACATAACGTTCCTGGCTTTCATTGCACCAGATTTCAGCCGGGCTCATGCCCGCTTCGTCAAGATTGACCTTGCGCAAGTCAAAGGTAGCGCCCTTCTTGGCGGTGTCGGCCAACTCAGGGAACGCGTTGGAAATGCCACCGGCGCCCACATCGTGAATGGACAAAATGGGACTGTCTTGCCCCATGGCCCAACAGCGGTCCAGCACTTCCTGGCTTCGCCTTTGAATTTCCGGGTTGCTGCGCTGAACCGAATCAAAATCAAGGGCTTCGGTGTTGGCACCCACGCCCATGGAAGAAGCGGCGCCCCCACCCATGCCGATGCGCATGCCTGGCCCGCCGAGTTGTATCATCAGCGCGCCTTCGGGCAACTCGTTTTTAAAACTGTGCACGTCACGGATGTTGCCAATGCCACCGGCAATCATGATGGGCTTGTGATAACCGAACACCTGCTGGCCGACCCGCTGCTCGTAGGTTCTGAAGTAGCCCCCCAAGTTCGGACGACCAAATTCATTGTTGAAACTGGCCGCACCGATGGGGCCGTCAATCATGATGGACAAGGGCGTTGCAATTCGGGAGGGAATACCGATTTCTCCGCCCTGTGGCGAGGTTTCGCGCTGTGTCATGCCTTGCAGTGCGTCCTGCCCGCTTTCCCATGAATATTGTGTATCAGGAAAACGCAAATGGCTGGTGGTGAAACCACACAAACCCGCTTTGGGTTTGGCGCCCCGGCCTGTGGCACCTTCATCGCGGATTTCCCCGCCTGCCCCCGTAGCGGCACCGGCAAACGGCGAAATGGCAGTCGGGTGGTTGTGTGTTTCAACCTTGGCCAAATAATTGGTTTTTTCAGTGTGCGCCCTGTAAACACCGTCTGCATCGGGGAAAAACCGTGCAGCGGTGGCGCCCTCCAGAATGGCGGCGTTGTCAGAGTAGGCCACCACCGTTCCCTGCGGCGTGGTGGCATGGGTGTGGCGAATCATGCCGAACAGGCTTAAATCCTGTTCCTGACCATCCACAGTCCAGGCTGCGTTGAAAATCTTGTGGCGGCAATGCTCGGAATTGGCCTGCGCAAACATCATCAACTCGACATCGGTCGGGTCTCTGCCCATGTCTGCGTACGCAGCCAGCAAATAATCGATTTCGTCCTCAGACAACGCCAAACCCAACTCGGTGTTGGCCTGATTCAAAGCGGATTTTCCCGCCGCCAGCGACACAATTTTCAGGTGCCGTTGTTCTACATCTGCAAACAAAACGGTGGGATTGCTGTTGGCCGGCAAAACAGTTTCAGTCATGCGGTCGTGCAGGACACTGGCCAGAGCTGCCAACTCTTCCTGGCTCAGCGTGGGTACGCCACCGAGCAAACCATGTTTGAGTCCAATGTGGAAACGCACGCCACGCTCTATGCGCTTGATGCCCTGTACCCCCGCGTTGTGGGCGATTTCAGTGGCCTTGCTGGCCCATGAAGACAAGGTACCCAAGCGCGGAACCACCAACAGGCAAATATCTGCTTCAGCGGGCGCCTGCATGCGGACACCGTAATCGAGCAGGCCTTGCAGCACGGTTTGCCCCTGCAGGGAAACCGCATCTATGCTGGCCACAAAATGGACGAACTCAGCCGAAACCGACTTGATCCGCGCATCTATGGCCTTCAGGCGCTCAAGCAGGGACGATTCACGAAAATCCGACAAGGCACGAACGCCACCGAAGGTGGAAATGCAAAGCTGAGAGGCAGAGGACATGGATGGGGGTGCGGAATTTTAGAAGAACTTGAATTATACGTCTGTCAGCCCACTTAGCGCCTGCGCTGTCACTAAAACTAGTCAGGTTTGTTAGACGTTCTATACAAATTATTGGCCGCGCCGCCTAAGATATGAAAAAACAATTCACCGGAACATCAATCCCATGACAAGCAACGTATTTTTAAAGCCTGGGCAGCAAGATCTAGCCCTGCTGTCGGTTCAACAGGTCAGGCAGGCGGAGCAAACCGCCTACGCGGGCATGGACAGTTTTACGCTCATGGCACGGGCGGGGCATGCCGCTTTTTTATGGGCTTGCGAACGCTTGCAGGGCAAGTCGGGGGATTGGATCGTTTTGGCCGGGCCAGGCAACAATGGAGGCGACGCCTATGTGCTGGCCACCCATGCTTTGGAAGCCGGCACACCTGTGAAGTTGTATGCGCTGGGGCAGACCTCGGAAAAAGCCGACGATGCGCTGCTTGCCAAAGCCGGTTTTCTGGCGGCGGGGGGCGAGGTTAATCCGTCAGAGGAATTTCAATCCTTGCATGGCGCAGCCGGTATTGTGGACGGTCTGTTTGGCATCGGCCTGACAAGCTCGCCGACCGGCGAGGCGCAGCGGATCATCAGACTGATGAATTCGGAAACCCCCCTGAACATTCCGGTGCTGGCCCTCGACATTCCCAGCGGCCTGAACGCAAACACCGGGAATGCTTTTTTCGACTGTGTAAAAGCAACGCACACACTGAGCTTCATTGCGGCAAAACCCGGCTTGTTCACCCTCAACGGACCAGGCCAGTGCGGCGAGGTCACAGTGGCGGATCTCGGACTGCAAGAGGCGAGAACCCCCTGTTCACAGCGTCTTTACGCTGAGGAAACGCTGCTGCGCTTGTTAAAGCCCCGAGACATGAACAGCCACAAAGGCAGTCATGGCGACGTGGTTGTGTTGGGCGGCGACCAAGGCATGGTCGGTGCCGCCATTCTGGCCGCCAGAACGGCGCTGCATCTGGGAGCGGGTCGGGTTTTTCTCGGTTTGCTTGAAGGCCCCCAGCCGCCCGGCTACGACCCTTTACAACCCGAATTGATGATGCACAGCGCTGACAGTCTGCTGACGCACGCCGGCGTCTGGGTGGTTGGGCCCGGATTGGGACAAGGCAGCCGCGCCTGTGCCTTGCTGAACCAAGTGCTGGACATCGCAGCAACCCAACCCCTGCCCAACGCTTTGGTGCTGGACGCAGACGCCCTGAACCTGATGGCACAGGACACTGCACTGAGAGAAAAATTTACAAGACTGAAAAAGCCTTCTGCCATCACCCCCCACCCGCTGGAGGCTGCACGCTTGCTGGGCCTCACAACAGAACAAATTCAGGCGGACCGGATAAGCGCAGCGCAACAACTCAGTGAGCGTTTCAATACTTGCGCGGTGCTTAAAGGCGCAGGCAGCGTTATTGCCCACCAAGGCAAGCTAAGCATCAATCTCAGCGGAGGTCCAGCCTTGGCGACTGGCGGAACAGGTGATGTACTCGCGGGTATTTTGGGTGCTTTGCTGGCTCAATTCGGTTGCGAAGGTTTACACCAGACGGTGGCTCTGGGGGTGTTTTTACACGGTCAGGCAGTTGAACCGTTGGGCACGGAAAAGCGCGGCCCGTGGCTGCTCACCGCCAGCGAAGTGATGCTGAGAATAAAACAGCGATTAAATGACGGATGATGCGACGGTTGCCGCGCGACGGATCAAGCCACCCCAGATGAAGGTGCCTGCAAATGGAATACGGTGTCGCAGCGCGCTGCCAGCGCTTCATCGTGGGTCACCAGTATCAAGGTGCTGCCTGAATTTTTTTGCAGATCAAACATCAGCGAAATGATTCTTTCACCCGTCTGGGCATCCAGGCTACCGGTGGGCTCATCTGCAAAAATCAAGGCGGGTTTGGCCACGAAAGCCCGCGCCAAGGCCACGCGCTGCTGCTCACCACCCGACAAAGTTCTGGGAAAATGATTCAAACGGTCACCCAAACCCACCTTGACCAACATGTCCGAGGCCAGTCCGCGCACATTTCGAACGCGCGCCAACTCTAATGGCAGACTGACATTTTCCAGTGCCGTCAGGTGGTCAAGCAACTGAAACGACTGAAATACAAAACCCACGTGCGCTGCCCTGAAGGCGGCCCTGCCCTCCTCGTTCATGTCGAACAGCGACTGCCCTGCCAACACCACTTTGCCTTGACTCGGCGTGTCCAAACCCGCCATCAACCCCAACAAGGTGGATTTTCCAGAACCGGAAGCACCGACAATGGCAAGGGAGCGCCCCTGTTCCAGTTGAAATGAAACATTGTTGAGAATTTGCAGGGACTGGCCTGCGTCTGGAACAGATTTGCAGAGCGACTGGACGCTGACCATGACTGCTGGGTTTGAACTCACAAGGCCTCGACTGACTTAGAATACGGTTATGACACACAAACATATCACTTTTTCAGTTTTGTTTTCACTCGGACTGAGCTCGGCCTGCGTGGCCGCACCGCCCCAAACCTGCAAGCTCATGGTTCACGGCGACAGTCTCTCAGCCGCTTACGGCCTGAAGCGTGAAGAAGGCTGGGTGAGCCTGCTTGAAAAAAAACTGTCTGCAGAAAAAATTGACTGCTCAGTGGTGAACACGTCAATTTCCGGCGAAACCACGGCGGGCGGGCTGGCCCGGTTGCCAGCGCTGCTGGCACAGCACCAGCCCAGCCACGTCTTGCTTGAACTGGGCGGCAACGACGGTTTGAGGGGCCTGCCCCTGAATGAAATGAACAGCAATTTGCTGAGCATGGTGAATCAGGCACAGCAGGCAAAGGCACAGGTGCTGTTGGTTGGCGTGCAGATTCCGCCAAATTATGGCCGACCCTACAATGAAAAATTTCAGCAAACCTTCAAAGACGTGGCCAAAGCCAAACGCGTCGCCTTGGTGCCATCCTTGCTGGAAAAACTGGCGGACTCTCGGGAAGCCTTTCAGGCCGATGGCATTCATCCGGTGGCAAGCGCTCAACCCGCCCTGCTCGACACGGTCTGGCCGCAACTGAAACCACAACTGAAAAAATAAACAAGGCCACATGAAACAACCTAAAACACTGACTGTGGATGAAGCGCTTGAGCAATGGCAGTCGTTCGACACAATTTTAGACGCACGCACGCCAGCGGAATTTCTTGACGACCACTTGCCCGGCGCAGCCAATGCTGCGGTGCTCAGCGATGAAGAACGCATCACCATCGGCACCATTTACAAGCAAGTCTCTGCATTCGAAGCAAAAAAAAGAGGTGCTGCACTCACCGCCAGAAATATCGCCGCCTACATTGAAAACCAATGCCTTGAGCGCGCCCGCGACTGGCGCCCCTTGGTTTACTGTTGGCGCGGCGGTAACCGCAGCGGTTCACTGGCCATTATTCTGGCGCAAATCGGATTCCCGGTGACCCAATTGGAGGGCGGCTACAAGGCGTTCAGAGCCAGAGTAATGCAAGACCTCACCACCTTGCCGCAAGGCTTTCGGTTTGTGGTGTTGTGTGGAACCACAGGCTCTGGGAAAAGCCGGGTGTTGGAAACCATCGCAGCGCAAGGTGCCCAAACGCTGGATCTGGAAGCCTTGGCCAATCACCGCGGCTCTGTGTTGGGGCCCATTCCCAACAAACCTCAACCCAGCCAACGGCACTTTGAAACCTTGCTGTGGAGCGCACTAAAAAAACTGGACCCCCGCCAACCGGTGTTTGTGGAATGCGAAAGCAAAAAAGTGGGCAATGTCAGGGTGCCAGAGGAACTGATGCTCACCATCCGCAGCGGTCAGTGCATCGTCATTGACTCAACGATTCAGCAGCGTGTGGCGTTGCTCAGAAGAGACTACCCGCATTGGGAATCGGACTTCAACAGCTTTGCAGATCGCATGCAAGCGCTGGAAGCCGCGCTGGGCAAAGACAAGGTTCAAACCCTGCTGCAAAAATCGCAAGTCGGGCTTTGGAATGAAGTGGTTGAAACGCTGCTGGTGGATCATTACGACCCTGCATACCTGAAGTCAATTCATCGAAATTTCAAAGATTACGAAACAGCGCAGACAGTTGTGCTTTCAGGCATTGACGACGCTTCGCTTCAAGCCTGCGCCAGGCAAATTATTTCAACCGGACCAGCGACTTTGAATACAAACACCGCCTGACTGCTCAGGCGGTGAAGTTTAATGCGGGGTGGCTTTTTTAACCGGCGTTGTCTGCAGCTTTGAAAGTTTTCAAGGTTTTTGCCTTGCTTTGCGCCTTGATGGCAGCCAATGCAGCAAAACCTGAAGATTGTGAAGCGGAGTCTACCCAACGGGCCATGCGCGGGTCACTCGCTACTTTTGGATCTTTGACATCGGTTGGTTTGTACTCGGGTGCGGACAGCACTTTTACCAGCACAAAACCCGCTTCACCCAAATCTGCCCCAGTGAAAGCCGGCAGGTTTTTTACATCCAGCTTCATGGCCTGAGCAACCGCCTTGCCGTTGAGCCCTTGTGGCTTGGACCGGGCTATTGTGGTTTCAGCAGACAGACCTGCAATGGCCTCGCCTTTTTTGGCTTTTTCCAGTGCAGCCTCACCTGCCTGAACCGCGAGTTTGCCGGCTTCCTGCCGTGTCAGTACTTGTTTGATGTCCGCAGACACCGTTTCAAGACCCCGAACCGCAACCGGGTTGTATTTCACCACTCGGCCAGCCACAACGCTGCCGCCTACGGTAACTGCCTTGGTGTTGTTGCCTTTTTTCAGCACATCGTCTGTGAACAGGCTGGCAATGAACTCGCCATTGCCCAAGGGATTGTTGGCCTCTGCAGGTTTCAGCAACTGGCGGGAAGTCACCGTGGCTTTTTTGGTGCTCAGTTTGAACCGGTCAAGTAAGGGCTTGAGGCTGTCTGGCTGGTCGAACGCCAGATTGGTGAATGCTTCTGCCGCTTCTGCAAATTTTGACTGCACTTGCTGACGGCGAATTTCCTCAACAATTTCAGCTTTGATTTGCTCAAACGGCTTTACCACCGAAGGCACAATGTCAGTGACTTCTATGATGTGGAAACCGAAGTCCGTGGCGACCACCCCACTCACCTCATCTTTTTTCAACGCAAACGCCACGGTCTCAAAGTCTTTGACCATCATGCCGCGGCCAAATTGCCCCAAATCGCCTCCTTGCGCAGCAGAACCCGGGTCTTGAGACTCGGCTTTTGCCAAAGCAGCGAATTGCTTGCTGTCGGCTTTCAACTTGGCAAGAATTGCCTCGGCTTTTTCTTTGGCCTTGGCCTTGTCTGCACTTGAGGCTTCTTTGCCGGCGGAAATCAGAATGTGACGGGCCTTGCGCTCTTCCGGCGTGGAAAAACGCGCCTTGTTTTGCTCGTAGTAGCCTTTGGCATCCGCATCGCTGATATTGATGGTTTGCCCGACCGTCTCAGGGCTGAGAACAGCGTATTCAATCTCGGCGACTTCAGGGGTTTTGAAGGCCGCCTGGTTGTCTGCGTAGTACTGCGCAATTTGCGCATCGCTTACTTTGGCAGCCGCGGCAAATTGCCCTGAAGAAAACTCCAGAAATTGAACCACGCGGGAAGCATCGTTAATTTCCAGAAGTCGCGACTTGAGGCTCACAGGCAAAAATTCACTGATGGCCACTGGCCCGGTCACCTGTTGCTTGGCCAGATCAGAACGCAAGCCGGCTTCAAACATCTCAGGGGTTCTACCCTGCGCTGCCAGCAAGGCGTTGTATTTGGTCAAACTGAAGCGGCCGTTTTCCTGAACCGCCTGAATTTTGGAAATAACATCGGCCAGTCTGGCGTCAGAAGCAGACAAATATTCTTTACGGATGGCCCACTGTGTCACTTCGTCTTCCAACAAGTCATCCAGCACAGCCTGGTTCAATTGAGGACTGTCGAGCAAGGTGGGGTCAAACGCGCCGCCTAACTGTTGCCTTAAGCGCTCTATTTGTTGCTTCTTGTTGAATTCAAACGCTTCAGGGCTTATTTTTTTCCCATCCACCTCAGCGTAGGGTTCGCCGCGGTCTCTGAAACTGGAATAACTGTCGAGGCCAATAAGGGCAAACGAAGGGATGATCAACAACAACAATACAAACTGCATCATTTTTTGATGCGAACGGAAAAACTCAAACATGGAAGGTCTTTTAAACGGTTGAATCTTATGTCAATGATATCGCAGAAGAAGAACCTTCGTATTTGGGCCAGCTTAATTGGCGGGGGCGGTCTTTACCAACTGTAGCCCGACCTTGTGTTCAACCGACTCATAAACACCTCCAACTTTCGTAAACACGGCGGTCAGAAAAACCGACAGGAAAAAAACTGAAAGTCCGCGAGACAACATGGCAAATCTCCTTTGCAGCGTAAGCAGGCGCAATGCCTCAATACGAATCATGCTAAGAGCAAGCCGGCCCCTGCTCCCCCCCTAGAACGAGTAAACGCTCTCCAGCCTCCCCCGTAACATTCGCACAACCTACCCATGCAAGGGGTGCAATTGTTATATAAACAAAACAAAGTTGCACATTCCGGAAGTCACACAATGTATTGCCACTGCGTGCTATTAAGACATTGAACCATTAATTAATGTAAAAATATTAAGACATAAGACACACTCCGCCCGGCACATTGATTGCAAAAAATCGCAACACGCCTCACATTGCATACATTCATGCAGGACAACACCAAGAAAAAATATTTGGAAAACAAAGGCTTATTGATGGGTGATTACAATGGGAATGTTCGCTCGCTGGCCTTGATCAGCGAAACAGACGGATCGAATGGTATAGATGCATTAGAACGTCACTTTGATGTTGTTCAAAAACACTGCGAAACGCATGGCCTTAAAACCCTGCTGGTTCATCGCGCAACCAAAGTGCTGCATTTTTTTGAAGGTACTCAAGAACAAATACAAAGCATTTCTTCACTGATGTCCAAAGACTTGAACACCGGTGTAATTGCTTCCCAACACTACGAACCCTCACCCAGCATTCTGAAAGACTGTAGCTTTCAGATCATGAATGCCAACCGGGAAGGCTTTGATGGCGAGGTCGCACTGGAACGTTTTTTGGAAACTCCGAATCCGCACATCTTGTTAAATACAGAGGCCATACGCTTGAGAAGGCTGTTTTTCCGTCTGAAAAGCGAAGCCTCGCTGCAAACACTTGTATTAGAACCCATGTCCATGAACTGACGCATGAACTGAGGTGTCCTGCCCCCTTCAAGCGGGGCTGCATCTTAAAGCGCCAGACAACAACTCAAACAATATCTCAAAAGCCTCGCCTTTGGGGAATACTGCGAACCTGTCTTGGTCGCGCAGCAAATATTGGTATTCCACGTTTGCGGTGGTAATGATGACTGGAATTTCATTGGGCACCTGAGTAATCAAGAATTCAAACACCCGTGCCGGCCCGGCGTCCAAGACGCTGAGGTCGGCAATAATCAAGGCGGGCGCAGCTTGCTTGCAAGCCTGCTCCAACAAACACAAGGCCGCAAATTCCTGAACCTCGCAATCAGGCGGAAGCATTTCAGCCAGCAGATCTTTCAAGGCCATACGAACAAGCAACTGGTCTTCCAGAATGAAAATCTGTCTCGATTTTTGTGTATGCACGGTTAAGCCCCCCTTTTTCCATCCAAGAAAATACCTCAGGACAAACGGCCCGATATCACCCCATTCGGGTAGCCCATATCAGCAAAAAACCTACAGAAGCAAACACCCTGATTCCGACGCACTTTTTAGGGGGATTGTTTTGAAACGAACCACGTTAAAGTTCGGTCTGAAACTTACAGATAAAAAACCACGCAGTTAGAAAAATCAAAATGAAAACAAATCCATTCTCCAACGCGCCGACGCTCGGCCTCTTCACCCGCATGTGTTTATCGGGTCTGCTGGCCTTGGGCTTGAGCAACGCTCAGGCGGACACCTCAGCGCGCAGAGATTCTGATTCTGTTCGTCCTCCGTCAGTACGCTCTTATCCGGACTTGAACCTGCCTGACCGCTCCTCAGGGCAAACCGCGGTAGACAGACTGAAAAAAAACAAACGCCTGAAAGACGTGGCAGACTTTAATCAGATGTCTGAACTTGAGATGGAAGACCTGTTTAAAAAGGACAAAACTGCTCATCTGGACAAAAAAGGCCGCGTGCTTTTCATTGAAAAAATTGAAACGCCTGTGCAGGCTGACACAACCATCAGCCCCAACACCACAAACATTCCGCTGGATCAAACATTCTTCCTCAACAGCAAACCCGCCTCGCCCAGAACCATCTATCTGGACTTCAACGGTCACACCACAACAGGCACCGCTTGGAACAGCAGTTATGGTCTTGACCCCATCAACAGCCCAGCGTTTGATCTGGACGGTTTGCCCAACTCTTTTAATACGGCTGAATTAACAGTGATTCAAAACATCTGGAAACGCGTGGCTGAAGACTATGCCGCATTCGATGTGAACATCACCACACAAGAGCCCACCACCGACAAACTGACCCGAAGCAGCAGCACTGACGGCACTTTCGGTATTCGGGTGGTTATAACGAAAAACTTCACCAGGGGTACGACCGCGGGTGACTGCGGCTGCGGCGGTTTTGCCTACCTCAGCGTTTTTTCAAGCACCTCTGAAACATACAAACCCGCCTTCGTGTTTTTTGACATGCTGGGCAGCAGCGAAAAGAACATTGCCGAAGCAGTAACGCATGAAGCGGGTCATACCGTGGGTCTGAGCCACGACGGCACCAGCACCACGGGCTACTACACTGGGCACGGCACCGGCGAAACAGGCTGGGCACCCATTATGGGGGTCGGCTATTACAAGAACCTTGTGCAATGGAGCAAAGGTGAATACGCAAATGCCAACAACCTCCAGGACGATTATGCCGTCATGCAAAAAAATGGTCTGGTGTTTGACGCCGACGAACATGGCAACACCACGGCAACCGCTACGCCACTGAGCGCAACCGTCGTCAACGGTTTAAATGAGTTCACCGCGCGCGGCGTTCTTCAAGGCCCCACTGACATTGACGTTTTAAAATTCGAAGCCGGCATCGGTCCTGTGACCATTTCAGTCAGCCCTTTCCACTTGTCGCCCAACATTGATTTGCAAGCGACCTTGCTGGATGCCAACGGCAATGTGCTGGTACAGTTCAACGACCTGGACCTGCTTGCCGCAAAAGGTTCATTTTCCCTGCCAGCAGTGGGTAGCTATTTCCTGGTGGTGGAAGGTTCCGGCAAACCAGACCCCTATGTTTCCGGTTATACGAAGTACGGCAGCATTGGCAACTATAGCCTCAGTATTTTTGCACCACAGGCCGGCGGTAACCTCGCACCAACAGCCAGAATAACCAGCAGCGCCACCAATGGCACAGCACCTGCCAGCATCAATTTTAGTGCGACAGGCTCCACCGACCCGGACGGCAGCATTGCCTCTTACTCGTGGGATTTCGGTGATGGCACCACAGCAACTGGCGCGACAGTCAGCAAGGTTTACAACACGGTCGGCTCTTTCACCGCCGCACTGACAGTGACAGACAATGGCGGCATTTCAAATTCCACCAGCATTAAGATCAACGTCACAGCACCTGTTACAACAACCGCAGCCTACGTGGGGCAATTCAACCTTGGCGGCGTTGCCAGTCGCAACGGTAATTATGCGATTGCCACCTTGGTGGTGCGCGATGTAAATGGCAAGGTGGTTCCGAATGCCACATTGACAGGCAGATGGTCGGGCCTGGTATCGGGCACAGCCTCGGGTGTAACCAACACCAACGGCAGCGTGGGCATCAATTCACCGCGCAGCAAGCGCCGGGGTACCTACACCTTCACGGTTCAGTCGATCACAGCCAACGGCTTCACCTACGACGCCAGCAAGAATGTTTTGACATCCAAGTCCATTACGTTCTAAAACCCCGCCATTTTCCTATCGTTTGCCTGCTCTTTTCCCTGCCTAAAACTCAACAGCCTTCGGGTTGTTGAGTTCTTGAAATTGTTCTGTCACAATTCCACTGTACGATAATTCCAAGGATGTGGAAATATGATCTCCAAATCGGTGGTGAAAAGTCTGGCCGCTCTGGCTCATGAATCGCGCCTACAAGTTTTTAGAACCTTGGTGGTGGCCGGCCCTGAAGGGCTTACGCCCGGAGAGTTGGCCCAAACCATTCCGATTCCGTCTGCAACGCTTTCTTTTCATTTGAAAGAACTGAGCAACGCCGGACTGATTTCCAATGTACGTAACGGAAGAAACCTGCATTACAGCGCAGACTTTAAACACATGAACCAATTGCTTGAATACTTGACCGAAAACTGCTGCCAAGGGCTGCCCTGCAGCACGCAACAGTCCCCTGTATGTGATTGTTAAGGAGCAAAAAATGAAACGTTTCCATGTACATCTCAGCGTAGAGAACCTGCAACAAAGCATCGCCTTCTATTCCAAGCTTTTTGGCGCTGTTCCCACACGGCAGGAATCGGACTATGCAAAATGGATGCTGGAAGACCCCCGCATCAACTTCGCGATCTCCACCCGAAGCGACAAATTGGGTCTGGACCATCTCGGTTTCCAAGCGGAGAGCGACGAAGAACTCAATGACATGAAAACCATGGCCAAAGCCGCAGACATGGCGCTGATCAACGAAGGGGAAACCTCCTGCTGTTACGCTGAAAGCGATAAATACTGGCTGACCGACCCGCAAGGTATTGCTTGGGAACAATTTCACACGCTGAGCAACATTCCTGTTTTTTCAGAAAAACAGACAACCACACCCAGTGCTTGCTGCGCCCCAACGCCATCCACCAGTGAAGTCGTCGTGAATGCACCCGGCAAAAAAATTTCCATTCCAATTAAAGGCAGTTGCTGCTGAAAAAGCGCGCAAAATCCAACATGACCATCAACGTTCTTATTCTTTGCACCCACAATTCGGCCCGCAGCGTTTTGGGCGAAGCCATGCTCAACCATCTGGCGCGCAAACTCGGCAGGCCGGTCAAGGGCTTCAGCGCCGGCAGCACACCCAAGGGACAGATCAATCCGTTCGCTCTTGAGGTACTGGCTGCCGCGAACATAGACACACAAGGCGTCAGAAGCAAAAGCTGGGATGAATTCGCAAGCGCGGAGTCGCCCGCAATGGACATCGTCATCACCGTCTGTGACAGTGCGGCAGCGGAGACCTGCCCCTACTGGCCCGGCGCCCCTGTCAAGGTGCATTGGGGCTTCCCAGACCCGTCAAACGCCATTGGTGGGGATGAAGCGAAGCGCACAGCTTTTGAGATCACACGGCAAGCCATTGGCTACAAATTGCTGCAGCTCTTGGCGTTGCCACTTGAAAGCATGACCCAAAGTGCAATGCAATCCGCACTAAACGATATTTCGCACTCATAAACGCAACAGAATCATGAAAAATTCCTTAATGGCGCGACTTCTTTGCGAGTTGCTAGGCACGGCGCTGCTGCTTTGCATCGTTATAGGCTCGGGCATCATGGCGGTGAATCTGGCGCAGGGCAATGACGCCATCGCCTTGCTTGCCAACACACTGGCAACGGTTTTCGGGCTGTACATACTGATAGAAATTTTCGGCCCCATCAGCGGCGCTCATTTCAACCCGGTTGTGACAGGTGTGATGGTGTTGTTGAAACGACAGGCAAGTTCAGAATTGTTGCTTTACATCGCTTTTCAATTGGCAGGTGCCTTTTTGGGCGCGCTGTTAGCCAATCAAATGTTCGACCTGGAAATTCTTCAACACTCAAACAAGCTGCGAACCGGCTGGGGTATCTGGACCGGTGAAGTGGTCGCAACGTTTGGCTTGCTGACCGTTATCTTGCTTGGCGACCCACAGCGGGTTTCATCCCTGGTGGCCGCCTATATTGGTGCAGCTTACTGGTTCACCTCGTCCACCTCATTTGCCAACCCGGCAGCGGCCTTTGGACGAATGTTTTCTGATTCTTTTGCGGGTATCGCACCCGCCAGCGTGCCTGCGTTTGTGGTCGCACAAATTGTGGGCGCATTGCTGGCCTTGGGTTTTTTCAAGGTTTTTAAGCGGTAGCATCACAAGAAACACACACTTGCAACGGCAAATAAGGGCTCAAAATGCCATCAAGCGTCACTCGACCAACGCTTTAGAGACCAGTGCGTTGGGCAGT
>JBEIKS010000009.1:0-20314 GCA_040379625.1 Burkholderiaceae bacterium | reverse complement strand
CCACAGGTATGGCTACAACGACAGCAAAGTGGTGCTTGAAATACCGGCCTCCAGCACCTTGCTGCAAGTGCGCAGGCTCGCCTTGGAAATGGTGTTGAACAACCTGATTTCCAATGCAATCAAGTACACGCCAGCATTGGTGGGTCGGGTTTTCGTTAGGGTATTTAGCAAACCTGCGGACTCCAACAATAGCGAGGAAAGCACCCTTATTGAAATAGAGGATGAAGGCATTGGCATTCCTCTGGAATTCAAAGAACGGTTGTTTAACGCCTACCAACGCGCAGAAAATGCGCGCGACATTCAGGGCTTGGGGCTGGGACTCACCATTGTACAAAACGGCGTTACCCTGCTGGGTGCACGTTTAGGTGTGGAATCGCAGCCCGAACTGGAAAAAGGCAGCCGGTTTACCCTGAAACTGCCCAACCGGCTGAGCGTCGGGGAAGACGAATTAACAAGGCTCAGCGAGTCACCACCGGAAACTGTTTCGGTGGTTTTTCCAGCAGCGAAAAAAATCGAATCAAACTGACCTGACTGCCTGATATTTTTGTTTCGTCAGACAACAACAAGGCGCTTGCACCCGCCTCTCCCGTCATCATCTTCAAAAAGAAAGCCTTGCTCAGCGCCAGACCTGCGTCTGCCTGAGGGTGAGGCGGCGCCTTTTGAAAATGCAGCACACCATTTTCAATGTGCAGTACATAGTTTTGGTTCAAGTCTGTGAAGGTCAGGTTAATACGCAATGGATGCTCTGCCGCTTTCGGGCCATTCAGAGAAGCCGCCATGGCTTCCAGAAACCGCTCAATGGGTGTGTATTGCAACATCTCCACAAATTTTTTGCGGTCTATGCCGCTCGGCGCTGGTCCTTCCCGTAACTCAACAGCCCCAGTGAGATAAAAATTCCGCCAGGCGGTGGACTCCGCCATAAAACCCATCTGTTCGAAGGTGCGGGCCTGCAAGGCACGAGCGGCTTCGTCTTTCGCATCTGCATGCAGCACATGTTTCAACAATTCCGCTGCCCAGCGAAAATCGCCTTTGTCGTAGGCCGCTTGCGCCGCCGAACGCATTTTTTCTGCACCACCGGCAAGTTCCACATAGCGTGCACCTGCCTGCACTGGCGGCAAGGCATCCAGATTGGCCGGGTTGGCATCAAACCATCCCAGGTAATGTTGGTAAACCGCCCGCACATTGTGCTTGACCGTGCCGTAATAACCACCAACGTTCAAATGGTTTTGCAAACTCGCTGGCAATTGCAGCGTTTCTGCAATTTCCGGTCCGGTAAGGCCTGCGTTCATTTGCCGCACGGTTTGGTCGTGAATATAGCGGTAGACGTCGCGCTGCTTGCTGATGAAATTAACAATATTGGCTTGCCCCCACACCGGCCAGTGGTGAGAATTAAACACCACTTCCGCCCGCGCTGCGTGCTGCAGCGACGCCCCCAGATAATCAGACCACTTCAAGGCATCACGAACTTTCGCACCGCGCAGGGTGTAGAGATTGTGCAGCGTATGGCTCATTAACTCTGAACCGCAGTAGGCCTGCAATTCTGGCAATTCAAATGTAAATTCAGCCGGTGCCTCGCTGCCGGGTACGTTGTGAAATACAAACTGCACACCATCTATGCGCAGGCTTTGGTGCGGTTCGCTGATTAATTGGGTCGGCGGCAACAAACCAATGTTGCCAAAAGCAACAGCCTTGCCCAAACCGTTGTCCACCAAACCTTCCGCATTGCGTGGCAGCCGCGAACCATACATCAGTACGGCACGAATGCCCATGGCATTGCCCATCAAGATGTTTTCACTGGTGGCCTCCTCCATGAAACCCACAGGCGCAATCACCGGAATTTTTCCAGACTTCAACGCCTCGGCTGAAACAACGCCCAGGGCGCCGCCGAAGTGATCTGCATGGCTGTGGGTAAACACCACAGCGGCAACCGGCTGCTGACCCAAATGCTTGCGTGCAAATGCAATGGCAGCGCTGGCGGTTTCCCGGGTGGTCAGCGGATCCACCACAATCCAGCCTGTATTGCCTTGTATCAGCGTCATGTTGGCCAAATCAAAGCCACGCAACTGCCAGATGCCCTCAGACACCTTGAACAAACCGACATGGTTATTCAATAAAGCCTGCCGCCACAAGGCGGGGTGCACAGAATCAGGGGCCTCACCCTTTAAAAAAGCAAAGGCATCGTAGTCCCAGATTACCCTGCCGGTTTCGTCCTTGATTTGCCCGTCAGGTGCCGCAATAAATCCGCGGCGGGCGTCGGCAAAACTGCTCGGATCAGAAAAATCATGTGATTTCGCCAGTTGTGCGTTGCTTTTTTGAACGAATTCGCTGAGCCTGCCCCCGGTCAATGTGGTCTGATTAGGCGCAGGGGAGCAAGCCACCACAGACAGTAGGGCAAACAGCCATGAACTGTTTTGAATTCTTCGAGGAAACAAGGCTTTGCGAACAGACATGAGGGTCCCTTAACTCTTATTTTTTTGCAGTGTAAACGGAAACTTTTGGAAAGCGGCATTTTGTTTGAGAAAAACCGATTATTTACTCTACGAAAACCCCGGAGAATAGGTTCCCTTTTCAACATAAACAACCTATGCTTGACCTCCGATCAGGTGGGCAGGTGATGTTTCGCATGCAAGAAAAGAAGCGTTTGTATTATTTGGAAGACAACCATGAGCTCCGGGAGACCACCGCCGACTGGATGTCCCTGCATTTGCCGGACACCGTGCACCTGATGTCTTTTGAGCGCTTGGGCGAATTAAAGGAAGCCAACCGCAGTTGTGCCGCCTGTTACATCATCGCTGATTTAAACCTGCCCGATGCAGACCCCGAACAAGTGCTTAAATTCCTTCGCAACGAAGTGCACGCCTCCGTACCCGTCATGATTTTTTGTGGTGACCTCCACCAATTAAGCTTATTGAAGCAGCAAAGCCGGTTTCAAATATTAAGCAAAGGCTCGTCGATTGATGAATTCATGCGACAGTTGAATTTGTTGATTGCACCGTTGAACACAGACAAGATATATCAGAAAAACGCATAAGCAATTCGCTTTTTCTTATTTCATTTCCCTAACAAACTTCTATTAAATACCGCTTCCAAACCACAAAGCGGTAAAGTAGATGTTGTCAGCGTCGTCAAAAAAATCCCTGAAAAAAATCCCCCTGCTATTTGCGTTGTCTTTGCTTGTCATGCCATTGGCGAGTCACGCCGACAATAAAAACGAAGTCACTTTGCTAAATGTGTCTTATGACCCGACGCGAGAGTTCTACCAGGATTACAACAAGGCGTTTGCAGCGCACTGGAAAGCCAAGACCGGCCAAAGCGTCTCTGTAAAGCAGAGTCATGGTGGCAGCGGAAAACAGGCCCGTTCGGTGATTGATGGTCTGGATGCTGATGTTGTGACACTGGCTTTGGCCTACGACATTGATGCCATCGCACAACGCGGATTGCTGAAACCTGACTACCAAAAAGCCCTGCCCAACAATGCATCTCCCTACACTTCCACCATCGTGTTTCTGGTTAAAAAAGGCAACCCCAAGGGCATCAAGGATTGGAGCGACTTGGTTAAGCCCAATGTCGAAGTGGTGACACCCAACCCGAAAACCTCAGGCGGTGCCCGCTGGAACTACCTGGCTGCCTGGGCCTACGCACTTCGCCAACCACAAGGCAGTACGGCAACCGCGAAAGCGTTTGTTTCTGCACTGTATAAAAATGTCAGGGTTCTCGACAGCGGCGCCAGAGGCTCGCTCACCACGTTTGCAGAACGCGGCATCGGGGATGTGCTGATTGCGTGGGAAAATGAAGCGTATTTGGCTGTCAAGGAACTGGGCGTCGACAAATTCGAACTGGTGACGCCTTCCTTGTCGATTCTGGCAGAACCCCCGGTAGCGGTGGTTGATAAGAATGTGGACAAAAAAGGAACACGTCCAGTTGCGCAAGCTTATCTGGAATATCTGTATTCCAGCGAAGCTCAGGAAATTGCAGCAAAACATTACTACCGCCCCCAAAACAAAGCGGTTTCCGCCAAATATGCCAAGCAATTCGGCAACGTGAAACTGTTCGACATTGACGATGTTTTTGGTGGTTGGACAGAAGCGCAAAAAACGCACTTCTCCGATGGCGGTGTCTTCGACCAAATCTACCTCAAGCGTTAAAACACTCTCTGGAAAACAATGTGAAGCTCATTCTAAAACGCAGCGTTTTGCCCGGCTTTAAAGGCGCCATGGCACTGACGCTGCTGTATTTATCCCTCATGGTTTTTTTACCGGTTTCAGCCGTTCTCATCAAAACTTCGCAACTCGGCTGGCAAGGCTTTTTTGCCGTGCTGACAGATGAACGCGTGGTGGCCAGCCTTAAACTGAGCTTTGGTGCCTCGCTGCTGGGTGCAAGCCTGAATGCAGTGTTCGGCACAATGCTGGCCTGGGTGCTGGTGCGCTACAGTTTTCCGCTGAAATCTGTGGTAGATGCCATGGTTGATTTGCCGTTTGCATTGCCCACTGCTGTTGCGGGCATTGCACTGACCACCATCTATGCACCCAACGGTATTGTGGGTGCATGGTTTGCACAATACGACATAAAAATTGCATTCACGCCTTTGGGCATTGCAATTGCGTTAAGTTTTATTGGACTTCCGTTTGTGGTGCGCAGCGTACAACCCATACTGGAAGACCTTGAAACCGAATATGAAGAAGCCGCCGCAAGCCTGGGCGCAAGCCGTCTGCAAAGCTTCACCAAAGTGGTGTGGCCCGCGCTTATTCCCGGCCTGCTGACTGGCTTCGCATTGGCGTTTGCCAGAGCAGTCGGCGAATACGGCTCTGTTATTTTTATTGCCGGCAACGTGCCTTATGTTTCTGAAATTGCGCCGCTGCTGATCATCACACGCCTTGAACAATACGACTACGCTGGCGCCACCGCCATTGCAACCATCATGCTGAGCATCTCTTTTGTACTGCTGTTGCTCATCAATGGTTTGCAGCACTGGTCATTAAAACGCCATGGAGGGGTCGCATGAAAACACGTTATGAAAAACTTGCCGCCACGCGCGACCCGACGTGGTTAAAGGTTTTACTGATCGTACTGGCCCTCTCGTATTTTGGTTTGCTGCTACTGGCCCCGCTGTTCACCGTGTTTTTTGAAGCACTGAAAAAAGGCTGGGATGTGTATGTGGCGGCGCTGGTTGATGAAGATGCAAAGTCGGCCATCAAACTGACCTTGCTGACAGCCGCCATTGCATTGCCGCTCAATGTGGTGTTTGGTGTTGCTGCGGCCTGGGCCATTGCAAAGTTTCAGTTCCGTGGCAAACAGGCCTTGATCACCTTCATAGACCTGCCGTTTTCAGTGTCGCCAGTGATTGCGGGGCTGATGTTTGTTTTGTTGTTTGGTGCACAGGGCTGGTTTGCTCCGCTGCTGGAAACCTACGACTATAAAGTGATCTTCGCGGTTCCCGGCATTGTGCTGAGCACCTTGTTTGTCACCCTGCCTTTTGTGGCCCGCGAACTGATTCCGCTGATGCAGTCGCAAGGCCAGCAAGAAGAGGAAGCCGCATTGGTGCTGGGTGCCTCAGGCTGGCGAATGTTTTTTCAGATCACATTGCCCAACATCAAATGGAGCTTGCTCTACGGGGTCATTCTCTGCAACGCACGCGCGATGGGCGAATTCGGTGCAGTGTCTGTTGTGTCCGGTCATATTCGCGGGTACACCAACACACTGCCTTTGCATGTTGAAGTGCTTTATAACGAATATCAATTTGCCGCCGCATTTGCAGTGGCTTCCCTGCTGGCCTTGCTGGCAGTGCTGACCTTGGTGATTAAAAGCCTGGTGGAAAGACTTGGACATTTACAATGAGCATACGTGTAGAAAACATCACCAAGGGGTTTGGTGAATTCAAAGCCCTCAACGACATTACACTGGACTTTCCCTCCGGTCATCTGGTGGCCTTACTGGGGCCTTCCGGCTGCGGAAAAACCACGCTTCTGCGCATTATCGCAGGCCTGGAACAGGCAGACAGCGGCAGTGTTTACCTGGAAGACAACGACGCATCCGACCTGCATGTCAGGGAAAGAAACATCGGCTTTGTATTCCAGCACTATGCACTTTTCAGACACATGTCGGTGTTTGAAAATGTGGCCTTCGGTTTGCGCTGCAAACCCAAGAAGGTGCGTCCCTCTGAATCGCAGATCAAACAACGTGTGATGGAATTGCTGTCTCTGGTGCAACTCGACTGGCTGGCAGACCGCTTTCCTTCGCAACTCTCAGGTGGGCAACGCCAGCGCATTGCACTGGCCCGCGCATTGGCAGTTGAACCACGCGTATTGCTGCTGGATGAGCCTTTTGGTGCACTGGATGCCAGAGTGAGAAAAGAACTGCGTTCCTGGCTCAGAAGGCTGCATGATGATCTGGGAATCACCAGTATCTTTGTAACTCACGACCAAGACGAAGCAATGGAAGTGGCTGATCAGATTGTTTTAATGAACCATGGCAAAGTAGAACAGATCGGTTCGCCCCATGAAATTCAAACCCACCCCGCCAACGAATTTGTGCGCTGGTTTTTAAACCATGAAGAAGGCCCGGAACCGCTGGTTCAAGCAGGTGAAAAGCAACAGAAAGTGATGGTATGAATTTTCAGCAATTGCGTATTTTGCAAGAGGCAAAACGACGCGACTTCAATTTCACTGAGGTGGCCAATGCCTTGTTCACCTCACAGTCGGGTGTCAGCAAGCACATCAAGGACCTGGAAGACGAACTGGGCATTGAACTGTTTGAACGCAAAGGCAAACGCATACTGGGTTTAACGCCCCCTGGGCAGCAAGTGCAAGTGTTTGTTGAACGCATTGTGGCCGACATGCAAAACATACGGCGCGTGGCTGAAAACTTTGCAAACCAGAACACGGGCCAACTGGTGGTTGCCACCACACATACGCAAGCACGTTATGCGCTCACCAAAGTTGTGGCAGAGTTCAAGCATCGCTTTCCCCAGGTTGAACTGGCGCTCCAACAAGGCAGCCCACAGGAAATTGCGCAACTGCTGATACGCGGCGAAGCTGACATTGGCATTGCAACAGAGCGGCTTACAGAAATGGAAGACCTGGCTTGCTTTCCGTTTTACGAATGGCACCACGCAGTCATTGTTCCAAATGGGCACCCGTTGCTGCAAGTGGCAGAACTTACCCTCACTGACATTGCAAAATACCCCATCGTTACCTATCAGGAAGGTTACACAGGCCGGGCCTTGATCAACAAGGCGTTTGTAGACTGCAATTTATCGCCCCATGTGGTGCTTTCAGCACTGGATGCCGATGTCATCAAAGCCTATGTAGAACTCGGCATGGGCATCGGTATTGTGGCGCCCATGGCCTTTGATGCAAAAAAAGACTCCGATTTGAAAATGCTGGATTGCAAGCATCTTTTTGCAACCAACCAGTCTGTGATTGCAGTCAAAAAAGACAAATACCTCAGAGGTTTTGCCATTGAACTGATACAGCTTTGCAATGCCGGCTTAAGCACCGAACACATACGATTTGCGGTGGAAGGCGCAACAAACTAAAGCAAACCTCCAAAGTTAGTCAAACAACAGACCACACCTCATAGACCACCAATAATTCGGCTTCACAGCAAATAGGTGGACTATGACCCCAACATCTTCTTTAGAGAAGATCGCTGACGCCACGGGCATCAAGCTTGGCCAGGCCTCTTCGTTCTATAACGTTCCAACAGACGATCTGAACCCCTCCTGGGTGGCCAGAATTGCGAGCGATCACGCATTACAACCGCTTAGCTTCTACCTGATTCTCTTGCTCAGTTGTGTCGTGATTTTAATGTTGCTCTACGGTATCAGACAGGCTCTGTTTAGTTTGAACAGACTGTACTCAACTGGGGATTGCATTTACAACGGAATTACCTGCGCCGACTGGCCGAAGCTCACCGTGTTCATCGCTGCGCACAATGAAGAGCGGGTGATCGCAGACTGCATGACCGCCCTGCTGGCGTCTGACTACCCACTGGAACAACTGAAAATCGTGGCGGTTAATGACCGATCAAACGATGGCACCGCAAAAATCATTGATAATTTTGTCAGCCGCAATGCTGGGTTTATTCACGCATTTCACCGCAGCAGTGGAAAAGCTGGAAAAGCCGCTGCACTCAAAGATGCAATGCAAACTGCGCAAGGCGATATCGTCATTGTTTTTGATGCTGACTACACACCAGACCCATCGCTTTTAAAGCAATTGGTCGCCCCCTTCTTTGACCCGGAGGTGGGTGCCGTCATGGGGCGTGTGGTACCAAGAAATGTGAACACCAACTTGCTGACCCGTATGCTTGATCTAGAGCGCTCAGCGGGCTATCAGGTGGATCAGCAAGCGCGCATGAACATGGGATTGGTGCCGCAATACGGAGGCACGGTTGGCGGCGTCAGGTTGTCTGCGGTTGAAGCCGTAGGCGGTTGGGCAGACGATGTGTTGGCAGAAGATACCGACATCACCTTTCGGCTGCTGATCGGTGGCTGGAAAACCGTCTACAACAACCAGGCGCACTGTTATGAAGAAGTGCCTGAGGAGTGGTCTGTGCGCATGCGGCAAGTGCACCGTTGGGCCAAGGGTCACAACCAGGTGTTGCTGAGCCAGTGGATGGCGTTGCTGACCAGCCGATTTGTAAGTCTGCGTGAACGCATTGACGGCTTGATGCTGATGCAGGTGTTTCTGATCCAACCGATGTTGCTACTGGGTTGGGGATTGGTGGTCACCATGTACTACCTCAACTCCCTGACCTTGATGACCTTATTCCTGCCTTTGGGTGTGCTGCTTTTCTACGGCGCATTGGGAAGCTTCTCTGCCTTTTTTCAAACGGCACTGGCCGTGTTGCTGGATGGGCACCGCAAACGCATACGTCTGTTGCCCATACAAATCCTGTGTTTCTGTTCCAGCCTGTTTTCTGTCTCTTCTGCACTGGTGGAAGTTGTGTTTGAACGCTTCAAACAACGAGAACTGGTGTGGAACAAAACGGCTCGTTATCGCAAACAGGTGTCTTCATGAATATTGCACTCTTCATCATCACCGCCGCATTCCTGCTCTTTAGCATGGTATTGCTGCTGCTGCCTTTCTACCCGACTTGGCGGGAATGGAAATACCCGTCTGACGACACAGCACTGGAGTTTCAGAAAACAGCGCAGACGCCGCGAAAAATCGGACTCTCTGAAAAAATGGCGCACATCAGTTTAAGCGAGAGAACGACAGCCATTGAAGATGTGGCAGCCAGCGACAGCATTGAAATAGGCAATGGCTGCCACTTTCAGCGACTCGACGCACCCAGCATCTATTTCGGCGCCAATACCCTGCCCGCTGTGTGCACAGAACCCTATGCCGAACTCACTGTACTGAACCCCGGTAACGCTACCCGTTGGGGGAAAAACGGTCTGCGCATTGTCGGTGATTTTCAGATACCGAATGCAACGTTCTTTGAAGGCTCCCTGATTGTGACGGGCACCTTGTCAGTGGGCGACGACTGTTTAATACAAGGCGATCTGAAGGCCCGCCAAGGCCTGTACGTCGGAAGCCGCACGGTCATTGCAGGGGCTGTTTTTTGCGACGAGTCCATCCATATAAAAACCGATTCGAAAATCAATGGTCCGGTGTTGGCAGCAACACAACTGCGCATTGAACCGCAAGTGTCCATTGGTACAGCTCAGAAACCCACCACCGTGAGTGCCAATCACATGTTGGTTGAACAAGGCTGCGTAATACACGGCACGGTTTGGGCAAGAGATGCAGGAATGGTCAAGGAGGCTACAGCATGAAACTGAGCAGAAGATTGTTTATTCCCGGCGTACTTAAACTGGGCTTGCTGTCCAGCCCCTGGGCCCACGCGAAAACGCTGGATCTAAACGGCTTTGTTGAGCCTTCCGGTGCCATTACCGTGTTGCGTGGCGGCGATGTGGTTGACCCCTACTTCACGCATCAAGCCTTGTTGCTGGCCAAGTCTTTCGGACTGGACATTTCCAACCATTCGCTGAAATGGGCGCAATGGCTGACACAACGCTATCACACAGATCACCGCATCAACCGGTATTGCAAACGCAACGACAGATGGGAGATTTGCCAGACTGCAGATGCCGATGATTCCACCTTGGCCCTTTGGTTGAAATTCATGAAACAGTTGCCAGTGGAGCAACAACGTTTGGTGCCGCATTATGCAGAAAGCCTGCAACTTGCAGAGCAACAACTCGCTGACTTGCAAAACAAGCGCACCGGCTTGTTCGAGGTGTCTAAAAAAATACCGCACAGTTTGTTCATGGACAACCTTGAGGTTTGGACCTACTACCACTCGCCCGTACTGGCCAGCAGTATTCAAAAAGCGTTTTGGGATGAAAACACCAAAACCTATCGGGTCAGCAATCAGGACGCCACCCCTTCGGACAACAAGTTCTATCCGCATGCAGCGGCACAAATCTATCCGCTGATTGTTCATTTTCCGCTGATCAAAGGTGGCAATCGCCGCTACTACACGAACTGGATGAATGCCTACCGCGACGATTGGTTGTTGCAAATCAAGAACGACTATCCGTGGGGTTTGATTGCCATGACCGCCTATCAGCAAAAGGACATGAAAACCGTTCGCATGTGGCAAAAGGCCGCATTGCCCTTCAGACACCTTAACAACTGGACGCTCACCGATGAAGTGGTGGCTCAGGTTCTACCCGTATTCAACGAAAAACAACCCAAGGACCTTTTGCGCAAATGAAAACCTACCTGGCCTGCATGGGCACCCGTCCCGAGATTATAAAAATGTCAGCCATTCACCGCATATTAAAAGAGCGCGGTGAAAAAATTTATGTATTTCACACCGGGCAACATGAAGAGGTGGCTTATTCGCTTTACGATTTTTTCAACATGGGACCCGACTTTCAATTGCAACTGAAGCGTGAAATTCCAACACTGTCGGGGCTGACGGCCGAACTGCTGGAAGGCGTGGATAAAACCATAGAAAAAGTAAAGCCGGATGTCATTCTGGTTCAGGGCGACACCTCAAGTGCATTGGCCGCAGCCTTGGGTGGTTATTACCACAACGTGCCTGTTGCTCATATTGAAGCCGGATTGAGAACCGGACAGCGTGATCCGTTTCCTGAAGAAAAAAACAGAGAGTTGATAGGCCGCTTGGCGCGCTGGCATTTTCCACCGACGCAGCAAGCAAAAGACAACCTGCTGCGAGAAGGTCTGGCGGAAAAAAGCATACATCAGGTGGGCAATACGGTCATTGACAGCGCCCTTTGGGTACACAAACAAACCGAAGAGCAAAGCAGTCCGAAACTTCTGCCAGACGATGTGCGCCATTTCATGGAAGGCAACCGCGCCTCACGCTTGTTGCTGGTCACGGCACACCGCAGGGAGAACTGGGGCGCGCCCATCAAGCTGATTGCCACCGCGGTGGGAACGTTGCTCAAGCTCTACAAAGACCTCGCCGTGGTGTGGCCGCTGCACCCAAACCCGAGCGTTCGAAACGACATTCAGGAGGCTTTCCAAACACTTGACCCTGCTTGCCGCGACCGCCTTTGCCTCACCGAACCGCTGGAATATCCGGCGTTGATCACACTGCTTTCCAAATGCTTTTTTACGCTCACGGATTCGGGTGGCATTCAGGAAGAAGCGTCTGCATTGAGCCGGCCAGTGCTGATTTTAAGAGAAGAAACCGAACGTCAGGAACTGGTGAAAGCCGGGGGCGCTTTGTTGGTCGGCACCGACATCAGAAGCATTGTTGAACACGCCTCGGTTCTGCTTAACCACGAGAGAACCTACAAGGCCATGCAAATTCCGGTGTGTCCTTTTGGCGACGGAAAATCCGCGAGCCGTATTGCCGACATTCTCACCAACCAACTCTGAAGGGAATCGCAACATGAAACAAACGCATTTGCAGCGGTTATTCAGAACAGCTATTTCAGCCGCCATCGCCTGCGCAGCGGTTGAAGCGACCGCAGCCGTCGAATTCTTGAAGCAATCCAAGGATACAAAGCAGGCTGAAAAGACCACAGAGGAATTGGAAGAACCTGTGGTGGCTTTGCAAGAAACAAGCTCAACAACCGCCGCCACCGACGCAAGCGTGTCAAGTATTTCGGCCAACAACCCGCAAGGGCTGCGAGGCATGGAAACCTACATTGCCTACAACCGGCTTAACTCCGGTTACAAGCAATGGCGCGAAGTCGGCATTCGGGGTTTGTATGAACGCGGTCGACATTTGATTTTTGCAGAAGCAGCCGCGATTAACCGCTTTAATGAAAACGGCAGCTATTTTGCGGTGGGAGACACCATCACACTCAATGACGACTGGTACACCGCGTTGTCTTTGGGTGTAGGCAGTGGCGCCACTTATTTACCGGACTACCGCCTTGATGGTTTTATCAATCGAAAGTTTCTCGCTGATAAAAGCCTGATCGGTACCTTGGGTCTGGGCTACAGCAAGATTCCGGACGGTCACACCAACAACCTGCAAAACCTTGGTTTTACTTACTACTTTAACGCGCCGTGGGTGGTGCAAGGCGGCGTAACACGCACCACAAGCAATCCGGGCGATGTGCAAACCACGCAACGATTTGTCGCCGCCACCTGGGGGCAACAGAAACAGACGCTGGTGATAGGCCGCTACGGTTGGGGACGCGAGGGTTGGCTGGCCTTGGGCGACTCCAACTTTGTATCGAACTTTTCCAGTCACCAGGCCAGCATTTCAATGCGCCAGTGGCTAGGGTCGTCATGGGGCACCAACGTGGGTTATGAACAGTATAAAAATCCGTTCTACACCCGCAAGGGTTTGAACCTGTCGATTTTCTGGGAGCTGTAATGAACCGTTCCGCAGTTGATAAAACTCCGTCGACCTTGCATGTCGCCGCACCAATAAACGCCTTGAGGCTGGGGCAAATTTTGCTCATGGGACTGCTGCCCATGCTGTTACTCAACCACTTCAAACTGGAGGTGACTCAATTTTGGCAGTGGGTGATTTCATTTTGGGCAAATGCACTGGAACTGTCCATTAGAGAACACTTTCCCCACATTGGGTCAGACTTCAGTTGGGAAGTGGTGAAAGACGGTTCTGTCGCGCCTTCGGATTATTTGTTGTCACTGACATTGTTCACAACTGTAGCAATCTATGCAATCAGCTACTTTTTCAGTGATCACTACTTTCCGCTAAAAATCATGGTGCGTGCACTGTGCCTGATTCAGGTCACCTCAGTGCTGTATTTCTTCGCCTTTCCGGCAAGCTTTCCCTACACAGTGACCAGCCACACCACTTCTTTATTAAAAATAGGTTTCTATTACATGATGGCGATTGCGCCCATGCTTGCCATTGGCTTGGGCATATTGAAGATACCGGCCACACAGCGGATTGCTGCAATTTTGGCGGTACTGGGCTACTTCGCAATCATGCTACCCCACAAAGCCCTGCTGCACGCGCTAATACTGGAAAGCACCTCTGTGCTGTTCATGCCCATCTTGTTCTTGTGTTTTGGCAGCCTGATAGACCTCATGATTTTTATTAGCCTCTACGCCTGGCTGATCAGCTTGACCCCCGTGTCGCAAACTTTGCCGGTGCTTAAGGAAGCGGCATGACCGGTGATCTATGGAAGTTCTGCAAACAACACCGTCCGCTTGCACTGACCTCTGTGTTGCTTGCGCTACTGCTGATATTCACCACCATCAAGGTGGTGGAGGCCACCCAGGTTGAAAACAAGACGCTTGTTTTACTGATTCCAGAAAAAAACAACCTGACTGAAACGGTGACTCAGGCGTGGCTGGATGCCATCAAAGAAGAAGGCATTGCTGTGATCACCATGACAGACCATGACTTCATTAAAGCGGTGGCCAACAAGACCCGGTTGGCCGGCGTAATACTGGCAGACTCCATCCACACAAAAGCATCAGACTTGTTGGTGACCAGCCTGCACGACTATGTGGAAGATGGCGGTAACCTGATGATCACGTTTGATGCAGCCACACTGGATCTGCGCACCAGCGCCTACGCCATCAACCATTCAAGGTTGTCTGACCTGACAGGTGTTCGCTATGCCATGCTTAAAACACTGCGTGACCAAACCACCGCCAATGGACCGATATTTTTTTCGCCGGAAGGGGAACGTGAACTGGGTATTCAACCGGGGAAAATAGACTACCTTCGCTCACCGAAAAAACCGTTCGGCATTCTAACCACCTACTCTTACAAAGAACTGGTTTACAGCTACTACCGCACTGAACCCGAAGGCACCGGCAAGGTGTATGCAAAGTCAGCCGATGGCGATCACATTGTCACGGTGAACCAGTTCGGCAAAGGTACTGTGCTGTTTGCAAACTTGGCGTTGGGTTATTTGAAAACACGCTCGGACGGTTACCTGTTACACCGCTTTCTGTTGTATTTTTCCAGCCAGATTGCAAAGCAACCCATCTTGCTGACGGTACCGGACGCCGTGGGCGGCATTGTACTGAACCTGCATGTGGATTCAAATGCATCGCACAGCACCTTGCTGGAACTTGAACAAGACGACTGGTTTAAACAAGGCCCCTACTCCATCCACGTAACCGCAGGCCCAGACAATAACATCCAAGGCGACAAACTTGGGCTGGACATTCCACGCAACACGGAAATACAGGGCTTTCTGAGGCGTCAGGCCAAGCAAGGCCATGACATTGGCAACCACGGCGGTTGGGCACACAACGACTACGGTCACAATGTCTCCGAAAACAATGCGGAAATTTACCGGCCCTATCTAAAACTCAATAACGATACGATCAGCGGTGTTGCAGGAGTACCCGCAGTTTCTTACTCTGCGCCCATGGGCAATCAACCGACCTGGTCTACCCAATGGTTGGCTGAGCAAGGCTTCAAGGCCTACTACACCACGGCAGACAATGGCATGGGCCCCACACGTTCATATGTGAATGGCAAACCTTCCGCGCATCCAAGCCTATGGGCATTCCCTGTCTCCAGCCTGCACACCATTGCCACAATGGACGACCTGCCAGGCAGCGACTATGACGAAAACGAAATGACATTGTTCGTCAAGCACCTGTTCAGCTATGCCAGTGAAGAACACGTGGCGCGTCTTTTTTATTTTCATCCCACCGCTTTGAAAGACAAAAAACCAGTGCTCTACCCGATGATGCAGCACGCCAAACAGCTGCTGTCTACCGGCGCCTTTCGCTTCTACAGCATGCCAGCGCTTGCAGATTTCAGAAACCGAAGGGAGACCGTGAACTGGAAAACAGATTTCGATGAGAGCACCAGAAAAAACCTTCTGGTGGCCAACAGTCCGGGTGGATTGAAATCCATGAGTTGGTCCATTCCGAAAAAAACCGCTTCAGACGCACCACCAGAAATTTATGTGGGCAAGGCCAGTGTTCACGCTGACCGCTCATCCTGGATTGTTGTGGCGGGTGAATGCGATGTTCTGAAAATTCAATGGCGATGAAAAATTTTGTCTTAACTAACATGTCCAAAAGGAGTAAACATGTGCGGTATTGTTGGTGCGGTATCTGATATCAATATTGTTCCCATTCTGATTCACGGCTTAAAGCAACTGGAATACAGGGGCTACGATTCCTGCGGTATTGCCGTGCACGGTACACAGCAGAAAACGGGGCAAGGCCACGGTCTGAAGCGGCTGCGAACGGTAAATCGGGTGACCGAACTTGAAACGCTCACACAACTTGAAAGCGCGGAAATGCAGGGCATGTCTGGCATTGCACACACCCGTTGGGGCACCCATGGCACACCGGAAATACGCAATGCACATCCGCATTTCAGCAACGGTCCTGGCAGCAACAGCCTGCAAACCGGCAGTATTGCAGTAGTGCACAACGGCATTATTGAAAACCATGCAGAGCTTAGAAAATACCTGCGCTTGAATGGCTACCATTTCGCCAGTGAAACCGACTCTGAAGTGATTGCCCACCTGGTTGATTTTTCCCTGAAAACCGATTTACTGGAAGCGGTTCAACAGGGCTGTTCACATCTGAAAGGTGCCTACGCACTGGCTATTATGTGCAAACACGACCCTCACCGCATTGTCGCTGTGAGACAAGGTTCCCCTTTGGTGCTGGGCATCGGCAAAAACAACAAGGAACTCTATTTGGCCAGCGACCCGGTGGCGCTGACGCAAGTCACCAACACGATTGTTTACCTTGAAGACGGCGACTTTGTAGACATCAAACTGGGGCGGTATCAAATTTTCAACGCTCAGGGCGAAGCTGTTGAACGTGCGGTACAGACCGTTGAAACACTGAGCCGGCAAGTGGAGCTGGGGCACTACAAACACCACATGCACAAGGAAATTTTTGAACAACCCGACGCCATTAAAAACACCTTGGGAAACGTAGATAACATCAACCCGGAACTCTTCAATTCAAAATGGAGCCGTGCGGTACCCGGACAGGCCAGAGATATTTTTTCCGGCATTGACTCGGTGTTGATTCTGGCGTGCGGCACCAGTTACTACAGCGGCTGCACAGCCAAGTTCTGGTTTGAAGGCATTGCAAAGTTGCCTACTCAAGTGGAGGTGGCCAGCGAATACCGCTACCGTCCCTCTTTGCCCAACCCAAGAACGCTGGTGGTGGTGGTGTCGCAATCAGGAGAAACTGCAGACACACTGGCAGCACTGCGCCATGCAAAGCAACTGGGAATGAAGCACACGCTGGGTGTTTGCAATGTGGCTTCGTCCACTCTGGTCAGGGAATGCGAGTTGTCCTACATTACGCAGGCCGGCATTGAAGTGGGTGTGGCTTCCACCAAGGCATTCACCACGCAGTTGGCAGGCCTGTACTTGCTGGCGGTTGTACTGGCACATGCCAGAGGCAATATGACAGAAACACAACGCCTTGAACGTCGACGCGAATTGTTGAGCCTGCCGCTGGCGCTGCGTCAGGTCTTGAGTGTGGAACCACAAATCAAGCAATGGGCTGCAGACCTGGTCAAAAAGCAAAACGTTATATTTTTGGGCCGTGGAGCACACTTTCCGATTGCACTGGAAGGTGCGTTAAAGCTCAAGGAAATCAGCTACATTCACGCCGATGCCTACCCTGCAGGCGAACTTAAACACGGCCCGTTGGCCTTGGTGACATCAGACATGCCTGTTATTGCCATTGTGCCCAACGACGGTTTGCTGGAAAAAATGAAAAGCAATTTACAGGAAGTTAGAGCCAGGGGGGGGCGGCTTTATTTGCTGGCAGACGACGACACACAACTGGATGAAGACGACTCAGCCAAAGTGATACGCCTGCCCAAGCACAGCGGTTATCTGTCGCCCATGCTGCACGCCATTCCTCTGCAATTGCTGGCCTACCACACCGCTTGCCTGAAAGGCACCGATGTGGACAAGCCCAGGAATCTGGCAAAGAGCGTTACGGTGGAATAGCAAGGTCAAGGTTTGCTCTGCCCTGAGAAACCTGCGTTACTGTACCTGTGGAGCACGCCTCCACAGGGCACTTTTCTCATCGCACATCGTTGTTTCCACCTCAAAACTTAAAATCAGGCTGCAGAATAAGTCGTCGTGTGACAAAACCGCTTTTTCCCAACGCTTCAACTGCTCATGGGAGCTGGAAAAGTGCTTTCCCACCCAGGCAATCACTGGCACATGGGTTTGCTCACGGGGTGCCACCGCGTAGGGGGCCCCGTGAAGGTACATGCCATATTCACCCAAGGATTCACCGTGATCGCTCACATACAACATGGCGGTCTCGTGGGTTTCATCAAACTCTTTCAACAAGGCGATGACCTTGGCCAAAAAATAGTCGGTGTACAAAATGGCGTTGTCATAGGCGTTGTTGATTTCTGCGCTGCTGCACTGCGAAAGTTCGTTGGTGTTGCAAGCAGGTTTGAAACGCTCGAATGCGGGTGGGTAGCGTTTGTAATAGGCCGGTCCGTGGTTGCCCATCTGGTGCAATACGATCAGCACATCCTTGCCATTTCTTTGTTTGATAAAGTCCGGCAACCCCAGCAACATGCCTTCGTCTCGGCATTCCACATCACACACCGTGTTTTTTTCCGGGGTTTTAAAATCTTCGTAGTGCAATCGCTTGGCCACCCCTTTGGAGTCGGAATTGTTGTCTCGCCATAAAATTTCAACACCTTCTCTGGCGAGTACATCAAGCACATTTTCAGCTGCGTTGTTTTTTGCAGATGAATAGGACTCTCGCCCCAAAGAAGAAAACATGCAAGGCAAGGAAACCGCCGTGGCTGTGCCGCAAGAAGACACTTGCCTGAACGAAACCACCGATTCTTTTTGCAGCTCCGGGTTGGTGAGGCGGGCATAGCCGTTCAAGGAGAAACGGTCTGCACGCGCCGTTTCGCCCACCACCAGCACAATCAACTCTTTCCTGTCATGGGCCGGTTCATGCAGCGCTGCATCGTTTGCGATGGGTTTGGGGGCTGCCAGCGTATCTTGGGATGGCAACTGTTGCCCCGCCAATTTGCCCAGTGAATACAGGTAGTAGGTGGGGTTTGCATAAAACCGCAAGGTTTTGTGTTCACGGACAAACGATGCGTACTGCGCTGAAAACGGTGCTACGCAAAGCGCCATTAACACCAGCGATGCCAACCCCAGTTGGGCTTGTTCTTTCCATGACTGTCGCGTGCTTGCAACAACGGGCGCCACACGATACACCCACCAACAGGGCAAAACACCCAAAAAAACAACCCTGGCAAGCAACTTGAGAGTCATCAGGTCGCCCAGTTCATTCGGGTTGGTTTGCAACACGTTGTTCAACATTTCGACATCAATGACCACACCGAAAGTATCCATAAAATGCGCTGCGAAAGCAGAACACATCAACAACACCATCAGTACCCACCGCAAGCTTCTACCAATGGCCAGCAGGTTTATGAAAAAAACGCAGGTCAAGGTAAAAAACACGGCTATCGAGCTTAAAAAGCCGATATTCGGCAGGCTCCAAGGATAGGCCTCCAAGAGCTTTGAATAAAACGTGTAGTTACCACCCAACGAAATGAAAAACGCCGTTGCCATGAGGCAAAGTGCACGGGGAGTTCTTAAAAATGAAAGCATGGAGTCACAATCTGAGAAACGGTTTACTGCGCCTGCGTTTGGGCAGTCAGTTTGACATACTGGCAAGAGAGCTGGTGAAACATTAACCTTTTTTGCCTACCAATGCGCATTTGGAGAGCGCCAAAGGCTGGAAGGCTTCTTCAGCGGGAATGACCTGCCGCACGTTGTAGTAGTCCCACGGGTATTTGGACTCTGCCGGTTTTTTAACCTGAATGAGATACATGGTGTGGACCATCAACCCATCTTGCCGGATCACCCCGTTTTTTGCAAAAAAATCATTGATTTTTGCTTTTTTCATGGCATCCATGACGGCATAGGTTTCGTCTGTACCCGTCGCCTTCACTGCCTTTAAGTAATGGTAAACAGAGGAATACTGACCGGCCTGCGCACGGTTGGGCATTCTTTTTTGCTTTTCGAAAAACCGCCGCGACCATGCACGGGTTTCGTCGTTAAAATCCCAATAAAAAGCGTCTGTGATGTACATGTCCTGTGTGGCCTTTAAGCCTAAGGCATGTATGTCGTTGATGCCCATCAGCAACCCCACCAGCGTCTGCTTTGGCGTAATGCCGAATTCAGCCGCCTGCTTGATGGAATTCAGGGTGTCCGGACCTGCGTTGGCCAAGCCTATAATTTGCGCACCCGAAGATTGTGCTTTCAGCAAAAATGTTGAAAAGTCGGAACCTGGAAACGGGTGGCGCACACTGCCGATGACTTTGCCGCCGCTGGACTGAACCACCCGTGCTGCATCGCTTTCAAGCGCATGGCCGAAGGCATAGTCAGCCGTTAAAAAAAACCAGCTCTTGCCACCGTTTTGAGTGACCGCCTTAGCGGTACCGTTTGCCAGCGCATAGGTGTCGTAGGTGTAGTGCACCGTAACATTGTTGCAGTGTTCGTTGGTGATGGCCGTGGAACCCGCACCATTGACAATGGCAATGCGGTCTTTTTCCTTGGCCAGTTTCATGACAGCCAATGCGACCGACGTGGTCACCAATTCAGTGGCTGTGTCTACACCGTCGCGCTCAAACCATTCGCGTGCCTTGTTGGCGGCAATGTCCGGTTTGTTTTGATGGTCCGCCTTCACCATTTCAATTTTGAAGTTGGGTTTTTCCTTGGCAATAAAATCTTCAATGGCCATTTCGGTTGCAAACACTGAACTTGCGCCGGTTAAATCAGAGTAGGCACCCGACATGTCTGTGAGCACGCCAATTTTAACGACCCCCCCTGAAATTTGCGCAGTGGCGCTGTTTAACGCGCCCAGCAAAACGCAAAAAGAAATCAGTTTTACAGAAGGCT
>JBEIKS010000008.1:0-20338 GCA_040379625.1 Burkholderiaceae bacterium | reverse complement strand
TTAACCGCTTGTTCAGTCAGCAGCGCCAACTCTACCTCGACCTCTCCTGTGCACCCTGGCCAAAAATTACTGTACTGGTCATGGCGCACAACGAAGAAAAAGTCATTGAGGGCTCCATCCGGGCCTTGCTGAAAACCGATTATCCCGCAGAACAACTCACCATCATGCCGGTCAATGACCGTTCCACCGACAGTACGCAGCGCATCATCGAACAGCTCGCAATCGAATTCCCCTGTATCAGGCCGCTGCACCGAACCGAAGGCGCAGGTGGCAAAGCGGCGGCACTGCAATACGCCAGCCAGTTCGTCACAGACCCCATCATTGTCATCTTCGATGCAGACTACCTGCCGGGCAAAGGGCTGTTGAAACAACTGGTGAGCCCCTTCTTTGACACAGAAGTGGGCGCCACCATGGGTCGGGTCATTCCCCTGAACGAACAAGCCAACCTGCTGACCAAAATCCTCGGCCTTGAACGCTGCGGCGGCTATCAAGTCAATCAGCAGGCACGTCAGAACATGGGGCTGACCGCCCAGTTTGGCGGCACAGTGGGCGGCCTCAGGCTGAGCGCACTTCAGCACATCGGTGGCTGGTCCACCAATTGTCTGGCAGAAGACACTGACGTTACCTTCCGCATGCGTTGTGCCGGCTGGAAAGTGGTCTACCAGAACCGTGCCGAATGTTATGAAGAAGTGCCGGAAGAATGGTCGGTGCGCATCAAGCAATTGCGCCGTTGGGCCAGCGGACACCATCAGGTGCTGTTGCAACAGTGGCGAAATGTGCTGCAATCGGAACGCCTGTCACGCCGCGACAAATTCGACGCCTTCCTCATTCTTTCCATCTTCATGCTGAGTCCCATCATTCTTCTGGGCTGGAACAGCGGCATCTTTTTATTCTACGGCGGGCAAAGTACCTTGGTGGCAGGGCTTCTGGGCATACTCATGACCATTGCCTATGCAGGCTTTGGAAACTTTGCCAGCTTCTTTGAAATTTCAGCGGGTGCCTACCTTGACCGTGCCAGGGTCAATCTCATTACCCTGCCCTTTCTTACGTTCAACTTTCTGATCAGCATCGTTGAAATTTCCAGCGCCATCCTGCAGCAAAGCTGGCAGTCCAGAAAAGACCAACCCGTGCAATGGAACAAAACCGTTCGCTACAGGAAGAAAAGCTGACCATGCCATTGATCTCCACAGACCACCTATTTCTCGTCTTTGCGTTTTTCATTATTGCGGCGCTGCCGACTGTGCCCGCTGCGCTGTATGCACTGACCAGTACCGCCGCTGAACCGCTGCATGTGCCATCGAACCGCGATGACGATCCCCGCTACTTTTCCAACAGTTTCATGGCCTTACTGAAAAACGACCTCTCCAGCCATCAGGTCACTCAATTGCTGCAGCGCACAGGCCATGAAAATGCCATCATGGACAAATACATCTTTGTCAGGGACACAAGCTTTCTAAAGCCTGTTTCAGAACTGAGACAGGAAAGAACAGACCAGCGCATTTGCCTTTTCAATGACGTTGCCCGCCTTCCGGAAGAAACCTTGTGGCTGGGCGACGCCTACACCCCGAAAGACTTCGAGCTCGGTAAAAAAGCCATATTGCGTACGCTGCGCTGTGACGGAAAATTGCTGCTGCACCCGGAATCAAGAATTATCCGCTGGGTGGATGCCAGCTGGATTTACGCCATGGGCCCACTGACCTTACCAGGCCGAACCTCCGCCACACAGCGTATTTCCCTGTCCATCGGCATACAGTTTGAGCGGTTGTTTGCACCACTCATTGAAGTGTTCGAGCTTGATGCATCCACACCGCACGAACCCGTCGTAATACCCTCTCCTCCCGGCAATGCCGAGCGCTGGAGCCACCAACACGATGACACCCAGGATCAGCAACGCAAAGTGTTCGACGATCATTTGTACATCGCCGACAACACCTCATTAAGTGGCGATATTGTCTGCCACGGCGACCTGTACTTGGGAAAAAACTGTCGCTGCGAGGGCAACCTGAAAGTGGATGGTCACTTGTATGTCGATTCCGGCACCGCAATACACGGCCATGTGTTTTGCCTGGGCAGTGTCTTCATGGGCAACGATTGCCAAATTAATGGCATGACATCCGTTCTGAACCACTTCCATTCGGGTTTGAATTGCATGGTTGGCTCAGAAAAGCAGCCCATTACATTGGCCGCCGGGGAAATCAGCCTCAGCGCGGGCAGTCGCATTTACGGACAAATCATCGCCAGAAAGAAAGGGATGACCACCTATGCCTGAGCACACCCACCAGAAACGTATTACCTGCATGGTGGGCACGCGTCCGGAAGTTTTAAAAATGGCTCCGGTTGTAGCGGCGATGCGTGCCATCGGCCTGTCTGTTCAAGTGGTCAATTCGGGGCAGCAAAGCAGCCTCACAGGGCAGTCCTTGCTCAACGTGGGTCTGGAAGCCGACGCAACACTGCTGTTGACCCGCAAAGACAGTTCACTCAATGCCCTGACCAGCGAACTCATGACCGCCATAGCAGCGCACTTGAAAGAACATCCCTGCGCCATTCTGATGGTTCACGGAGACACCGCCACCGCATTTGCCGCCGGCATGGTCGGGTTTTATCTGGGTATTCCCATCGCACACATTGAAGCCGGGCTGCGAAGCCAAAGTATGAGCGACCCCTTCCCGGAGGAGGCCTATCGCACGTTGTTGGGTACCCTCTCCCAGTGGCATTTCGCACCCACGCCAAGGGCAAGAAACCAACTGATACAGGAACGAGTCAGGGGGGAAATTCACGTGACCGGCAACACCTGCATAGACGGGTTGCTAAACACCGCAAAGGCCTTGCTACAAGGAACCCGACAAGTCTCACCACACATTCAGGCACTTTTTGAAAAATATGGAAAACGCAACCTTCTGGTGACGCTGCACCGGCGGGAAAACTGGGGCATGCCCCTGGAAAGCGTCACCAAAGCCCTTCACGAGTGGCTACGAAAACACCCTGACCATCAAATTGTCTGGCCTCTGCATCCAAACCCGGAATTGAGAAAAAAAATCCTTATGCAATTTGAAACACTGAGCCGTGGTGAACTACCACCCAATCTGCAACTCATTGAACCTCTTGATTACGCCGATCTGGTTTGGTCCATGCAACAGGTTTTCGCAATCGCCACCGATAGCGGCGGCTTGCAGGAAGAAGCCAGTGCGTTTCAAACGCCGGTCTTGATTCTGCGAGACACCACAGAAAGACCGGAGGCAGTAGAGGCCGGCTATGCGCAAATTGTCGGTTGCAAATACGAATCGGTTTTAAACGCACTAACGCTGGCAACGCAAAAAAACAGAGGCGAAAACAGCCAGAAAACCAACAAGGTACTTTGGCCCTTCGGCGATGGAAAGGCCTCAGAGCGCATTGCAGCACACCTTAAACGTTCATTGAATGTGGTTCAAATGGCTTGTGTGGCCAGCGCATTGTTATTGCTGCACCCCAATGAAAGCGTGGCTCAAAACAACATCAACATCAGCAGTGAGGCAAGCAACAAATTCAGTGCGGCCTTAAGCGGTGGCTCTGCAACCCAAGGCTTTCAAGAAGGCGCGGGCATGGCACTGAAACTGGCGCACGCCACAACACACAGCGAGCTCAACGCTGAATTGGTCAGACAATCGCGGTTCAATTTGCAGGGTACGCAAGCCGGCGTTGGGCTTAGCCAAAAAATAAACGACAACAATCGCTTGTTGCTCTCTGTTGCTGCTGGAGAAAGCCGTTTGTATGCGAAATACGGCGCCCAGATCGGTTTGGCCCACACCTGGAAAAATGCGCCCCAGTGGGTCACTCAAGTGGGATTTTCGCATCAGAGCCTGCGAGACAACCGAGAGCAAAACGCCCTCATGCTGGAACAGTCTTGGTACACCCCATGGGGCGGCACACTTCAAGCCGGTTTGCGTCAAGGTGTTTCCAAACCGGGAAGCGTGGGCTTCAACAGTGTTCACCTTGCAGCCACCTGGAACCTCGGTAACTTGCAAGCATTTGCCCGCAGGGAGTCTGCGCACGAGGCCTACCAAGCCATTGATGCAACCGCATTTATTGTGGATTTCAAAAGCAATACAACGCAGTTGGGCTTAAACATTCCGTTGAGCAAAACACAAAGTCTGGGCCTACAAGGCAGTCGCTATGACACCCCCTTCTACAGACGCAATGTTGTTCAAACCCAATGGGGCAGCACATGGTAAAAACCGAAACAAAATTGCAAATGAGGCTCAATAAAACACTTGAGCACCTAAAAAAACAAACCTGGAGCGGTAAGATCATCGAAGAGCATCGCGCACTTCGGGTCTTGAGATTTTCCAAAAGCGATCTGTTTTTTCTGGCCGCCATTCCCTTGTCAAGCAATGCGCTGTTATGGTTTTTTTGGGAAAAAATTGCTCTTTTTTGGATGGGTGCCTCTTACTTTTTTCTCAACCCAGTGATTGACGGTTTGAAATTTGGCTTGCTGGAATTAATCGGCACAGATTTATACTTGTACGTACCCCTGATTAAAGCGCACACGCCTTCACCTTATGAGTGGTGGTTCGCATTTGCATGGGCTTTCGTACTCATCGCCGCAACGCAATTGCCTTCAAAAAGACTGCTGCCTGTTCGGTATTTGTGTGGTTTGCTAGGTGGGGTTCAACTCAGTGCACAGCTTTACTTCACCATGTTTGAATCCATAGCAGGCATCAATTCTCTGGACTACCTGACAGATGTCATGACGGCGAGTTGTTACTGGATATGGCTCACACCATGGTTGCTGACACTCACCTTCAATGTGTTCCCGTTTTCTCTGGCTCATAAAATGCGCCTGACAGCGCTGTGCGTGTGCTACCTGATTTTCAGCTTCCCGGTGCAGTATGCTTTTCAGGCGTTTGTGCTGAATGAGTTTTCAAGTATCTGGGTTCCCATGATGTTTTTCATCGCCAGCCTGCCTTTGAATATTTTGGCTGTGATCTGTTTTTATTCCATGGGAATGGCCTGGCCAATGCCAGAAGAAGCGCTCAGGTCAAATTAAAGAACTCGAATACCTCACGCTTTTGCGCGATGGTGTCAGCAATGCCCAAGCGAATAAGCTCGCGGGTATAAGGCGCCTCGAACAGCAGATAACTAGCGAGCGCGGCACTTCTTGCTTCAGAATTTCCATTGCTAATAAGCATGTGCTGAACCGCTTTAGGCAAAATCCGCACATGTTTGGCTGCAATTTCATCAATGCGCTGAGACGGCGCAATCACCAGCAGTCGCACGGGCTTCAACGGTGTTTTCTCGGCAATGTCCTGCGGCAACAAAGCCAGAGTCTTGTTGACCCGCATCAGGCGCTCAATGTCCACAGCCAAACTGTCCAAAAATATAGAGGCCATTGCATGGCCTGCGATCTGCGCCATGGTCGGGTAAGTATTGGAAGGCAATTGACCACCGAACATGGTGGACCGCTCCAATTGGGCAGCACCAATAATCAGTACCCGTGTGGCCCCCAAATGAATAGCCGGACTGATAGGCGCCAACTGGCGCATGGAACCATCCCCGAAAAACTCGATTCTGTCGTCGTACTGCAGAGGAATGGAAGGAAATATAAAGGGAATTGCCGCTGAGGCCAGCAAGTGGCTGACCGTTATGCGGTCCTGCTTGGCCACCCTTTGCGTTCTCACCCACGGTTCGATTTGCTCATGTGCCTGAAAAAATGTGACGTGATGCCCGGAACTGTAAGAAGACGCCGAAACGGCCAGGGCCCGCAAAGCGCCTGATTCCAAGGCTTCATCCAGCCGCCGCAGGTGCAGGAAGTTGTTGAGCAAATCGGCCAAGGGAGAATTGTCCAATAGCGATTTCGGCTTTTTCCTGAGCATCAAACCCAGCGACAAAGCCGTCATCCATTTGGCGTTGCCCTTTACCCCACCCAAACTTTTAACATCGTAGACCTGGGAGGCCGTGAAGTTTTCCCAGGTGTCCACCATGGCCTCAACCGACTCAAAAAAATTCGAGCCGGCGCAGGCCAAACCCGCCGCATTGATGGCGCCCGCCGATGTTCCGCTTAAAATGGAAAATGGCTGGAGAAAATGGGTCGCCCCTTCATCCCACAGCCATTTTGCAATCTGATAAAGCACGCCCACCTGATAGGCGGCGCGCGCGCCACCTCCAGTGAGTACCAGCCCGGCGGGCCCTTCAGCAATTTCTTTAGGTACGGGGTTCAGTGTCATGTCGCTCATTATTCCTGAGCCACCAACAATGTAAACCTAAACTTACCAGTTTTAAACTTTGTTTAACTACGAACGGCGTTTGCATCCAACACTGCCAGCGCAGTCATGTTCACCAACCGTCTGACCGTGGCCGAAGGCGTAACAATGTGCACCGGTTTGGCGGCACCCAACAACACCGGACCTATCGCTATGCCATTGCCGCAAGCTGTTTTGAGCAGGTTGTAGGCAATGTTGGCGGAATCGATATCCGGACAGACCAATAGGTTGGCCTCTCCTCTGAGCGTAGTGCCAGGCAAAATGGACTTGCGCACTGACTCGTCAATGGCGCAATCGCCATGCATCTCGCCGTCGATTTCCAACCACTTCGCGGTGTCTCGCAAAATCGCCAGGGCATCCCGCATTTTAATGGCGGAAGGCGCGTTGCTTGATCCAAAATTCGAATGCGACAGCAAAGCGGCCTTGGGCTCAATGCCAAAACGTTTCATTTCTTCGGCTGCCAATATGGTGATTTCAGCAATTTGTTCGGCAGTGGGGTTGATGTTGACGTGCGTATCGGCGAGTACCACCTGTCTGTTTTGCAACAGCAAACCATTCATGGCGGCATAAACATTGCAACCTTGGCGCAAACCAATGACCTGATTGATGTATTGCAAATGCTGGTTGGTATTGCCGAAGGTGCCGCAAATCAAACCGTCTGCATGACCCTTGTGAACCATCATGGTGGCAATCAAGGTCAGCCTGCGACGCATTTCAATTTTTGCGTAGGGTTCTGTAACACCCTTTCTGCAGGTCAGTTCGTAATAGGTTCTCCAGTAGTCTTTGTAACGCTCGTCGTATTCAGGATTCACCAGTTCGAAGTCGTTGCCCGGACGAATGCGCAGACCGAAACGGTCCAGCAATTTGGTAATAACGGCAGGACGGCCAATGAGAATTGGCTTGGCGATGCCTTCATCAACAATGACTTGCGCGGCACGAAGCACACGCTCGTCTTCGCCTTCGGCCAACACGATGCGACATTTGTGGTTTTCCTTGACTGCAGATTTTGCGACCGCGAAAATCGGCTTCATGAAAGTGCCGCTCTGGTAGACAAACTGCTGCAACTGGTCTGCGTATGCCGACATGTCTGCAATGGGGCGAGTAGCCACACCGGATTCCATGGCGGCCTTGGCAACAGCAGGCGCTATGGAAACAATCAACCGCGGATCAAAGGGTTTGGGAATCAGGTATTCAGGGCCAAAACTCAGGTTTGAAGACCGATACGCCGCCGCCACAACATCCGACTGTTCTTTGCGGGCCAAGTCAGCCACTGCACGCACCGCCGCCACTTCCATTTCCCTGGTGATGGTGGTTGCACCGACGTCCAAAGCACCCCTGAAAATGAAAGGGAAACAAAGCACGTTGTTGACCTGGTTTGGATAGTCTGTGCGGCCCGTGCAAATGACGGCATCGTCGCGCACAGCCTTGACCTCTTCAGGCAATATTTCAGGTGTAGGGTTGGCCAAGGCTAAAATCAAAGGCTTGGGCGCCATGCGCTTCACCATGTCTTGCTTGAGCACACCACCTGCAGACAAACCTAAAAACACATCAGCGTTGTCAATGACTTCTGCCAAGGTGCGCTGCGAAGTCTCCTGAGCGAAGCGTTCTTTGTCAGGGTCCATCAATTCAACCCGACCTTTGTAAACTGCGCCTGCAAGGTCGGTTACCCAGATGTTTTCAATGGGCATGCCCAAATCCACGAGTAGGTCGAGGCAGGCCAAGGCAGCCGCTCCGGCGCCGGACACCACCATCTTGATCTTCTTGATATCTTTGTTCAAGACTTCCAAGCCATTAAGAATGGCAGCCCCCACCACAATTGCAGTGCCATGCTGATCGTCGTGAAAGACTGGGATTTTCATGCGTTGGCGCAGTTGGCGCTCTACAAAAAAGCAGTCGGGTGCCTTGATGTCTTCCAGGTTGATTCCACCGAAAGTGGGTTCGAGAGATGCGATGATCTCAACCAATTTGACTGGGTCCAATTCGTTGATTTCAATATCAAAAACATCGATGCCTGCAAACTTCTTGAACAGCACCGCTTTGCCTTCCATGACGGGCTTTGCCGCCAAGGGACCTATGGCGCCCAACCCAAGAACCGCGGTGCCATTGGTAATGACCCCCACCAGGTTGCCCCTGCTTGTATAGCGAAAGGCATTGGCGGGGTCGGCCTCGATCTCTTCACACGCTGCCGCCACGCCCGGGGAGTAAGCCAAAGCGAGGTCTCGCTGATTGACCAGATTCTTCGTCGGCATGATGGAGATCTTGCCGGGGGTTGGAAATTCGTGATATTCCAACGCGGCGGCGCGGAAACTAGGATCAAGGGGTTGTGCCATGTGGTGGAGTTCCTGAATTTCAAAATCGAATTATAGTGCGTACATTACAACACTACTTACTTTATCACCCTATTGATGCAAACCCTTGCAAATCGAATGTCCGGCATTGAGCCGTTTTATGTCATGGAAGTGCTCAAACAAGCCCAGTGTCTTGCCGAAAAAGGCAGGAATGTCATCCATCTGTCGATTGGGGAACCTGATTTTCAGGCTCCGCCATCCGTTGTGCAGGCCCTAACCGATGCGGCACACGCCGGGCACATGGGCTACACGAACGCCAAGGGTCTGTTGGGTCTTCGCGAACAGATCTGCGCGTTCTATGCCAAAAACTTTCAAGTGACTGTGTCGCCAGAACAGATACTGATTACAACAGGAGCCTCTGCGGCCCTTACCCTGGCTTGTCTGGCACTGGTGGAAGCAGGCAGTGAGGTGCTGATGCCGGACCCCAGCTACCCCTGCAACCGGCATTTTGTGGCGGCAGCAGATGGTGTGGCCAGGCTGATGGATTGCGGCCCTGAAACAGGCTTTCAGCCAACGGCGCTGCAAGTCGAACAACACTGGAATGAAAACACACGAGGACTGATGATCGCCAGCCCTGCCAACCCGACCGGTACCCGGATCGCGGCTGACGAACTGAATGCAATGGCAGAGGTGTGTCGGAAAAAACAGGGGTTTTTAATTGTTGATGAGATTTATCAAGGACTTGTTTATGACCGCCCCGCCGAAACCGCCTTGGCACTGCGGGCTGTAGCGTCTGGTTTCGAGGACTTGATTGTTGTAAACAGCTTTTCCAAATACTTTGGCATGACGGGCTGGCGACTGGGTTGGATGGTGGTTCCTGAACGGTTGGCCCACGATTTTGAAAAGCTGGCGCAAAACCTGTCCATTTGTGCACCGACCTTGGCACAACATGCGGCCATGGCCTGCTTTGAAGAGAAAACGCTGGCGTTGTGCGAAGAACGCAGAAACCTGTTTCAAAACAGGCGAGACTTCATCTTAAGCGAGCTGGCTGACATCGGGCTGCCGGTTCCGGCAAAACCAGACGGCGCTTTTTATGTGTATGCCGACATTTCTGCGTTTTCCGAGTCAAGCGTTCAGTGGTGCAGCGACCTGTTAAATGAGACAGGCGTTTGTATTGTGCCCGGCACAGATTTCTCAGTACTCAACGGGCACCGTTACATCCGGATTTCCTACGCCAGAGACATGCCCGATCTTGAAAAGGGCATGTCTTTGGTGCGCTCGTTCATTCAACAGAGGTAGGGCCTGGAACCAGCGCTTCTGCAGGACTGTTGGCTGCCGCATTGGACAACAGCGAAGCTGCCCTTTTCGATTCAGCAGATTCAACTTTCGATGCCGGCTTGCTTTGGGCTGGCTTTGAAACAGACCGAAGCGATGGTCTGGCCAACGCAACCGTAGCGGGCTTGGCACCCGCTGCGTGGCGAATCTTTGCAGCTTCAGCCAACACCTTGACCACGTAACCGTCGTCTTGACCCTCACCTACGCCAAGGTAGTACTTCAAACCTTGGTTTACACTGCCGCCGCGGGTAATGGCGTCTTTGAGAATCTCTGCGCCCACCAACATGTTGATCTGCGGATTGATGGATACGTTTTTGATGTCACCGTAGGCTTCAAATTTCGCAGAGTGCATGTCTGCCATGACCTGCATCAGGCCTTTGGCGCCCATGGGGCTGGCTGCATACGGATTAAAGCCTGACTCAACTGAGGCCACAGCCAGTACTAAGGCTGGGTCCAACTTGTATTTTTCAGCGGCGTCGAAAGCGAAACGAACGATGTCTGTCATGCCTTCGTGGGAAACGCGAAATCTGGAAGACAGGTACTGAACCATCTGCTTTTGGGCTTTTGGGGAGGGTCTTGAAACCGTACCTCCGGCCAACAAAACCTCGATGGGGTCGGTTTCCGAACCAACATCGGTTGAATCAGCAGATTCGGGTGACACCAAGGAGGCCACGACAGAGGCAAAGTCATCACTGACTTGGGCTCCGGCAAAACCGATGACAGATACGACACCCACAACCATCAGGCTGTTTTTTGTTGCGTTAATGACGTTTTCCCGGGTGAGTTGAGAAACGTTGAAATGGGAATGAACCCAAGAGCGCACACGGACAAGCGTTGGCTTAGTCATGCATCCTCCTTCTGAACCACGGCTTGCTTGCCCGACTTCTGCAAATTCACCACAACTCATTGAGGGCCTCTGGCAGTTGAGCGCGCAACTGCAGACCGTTAAAAAACCTTGTTCTAAAAGACTGCCAAGAACCAGGGCGTGACCGGATCATAAGCAGCATGCCCCAACGAGTCAAACAATCGGATGGAGGTATTTTTCTAAAACCACCCCGAAAACAACATAAAAAATGCAGAATAGCGGCTGTCAGGCAGCGCTTTAAAAGATGCTCAAGAAAACACAAAGAAGAAAATTAAACAATGCAATACAAAGACTTACGTGATTTTTGCGAACAGCTCTACCAACGCGGCGAGTTACTTCGGGTACCAGAGCATGTCAGCCCCGATCTGGAAATGACCGCGCTGTGTGCAAAAACACTGCAGCATGAAGGTCCCGCTCTGTTGTTTGACCGCCCCACAGGCTTTGACTTCAGGGTGCTGGGTAACCTCTTTGGCACCCCCCAGCGAGTGGCCTTGGGCATGGGCGCAGACAACACACAGGCCCTGCGGGAAATCGGCAAAACGCTGGCCTACCTGAAGGAACCCGAGCCGCCCAAAGGCTTGCGAGATGCGCTCGACAAACTGCCCATGGTCAAACAGGTGCTGTCCATGGCACCCAAGGTAGTGTCTGATGCGCCCTGTCAGGCCAATGTGCTGCAAGGCGAAGATGTGAATCTGGATCGCATTCCGATCTGGAGCTGTTGGCCAGAAGATGCCGCCCCGTTGCTGACTTGGGGTTTGGTAATTACGCAAGGACCGCATCGGAAACGGCAAAATCTGGGCATCTACAGGCAACAAAAAATCGGTCCGCAACGGCTGATCATGCGCTGGCTGGCACACCGGGGCGGCGCTTTGGACTTCCGGGAACATGCCTTGGCGCATCCGGGCGAACCCTTCCCCATCACTGTGGCGCTGGGCGCAGACCCGGCCACCATACTCGGCGCGGTCACCCCGGTTCCTGATGCAATTTCGGAATATCAATTCGCCGGCTTGCTCAGAGGCAGCCGCACCGAACTCATCAAGGGCGTCAGCAACCAATTGCAGATTCCCGCTTCAGCGGAAATTGTGTTGGAAGGTCATATTTACCCGGCAGACCACGCCCGGGTCAAAGCGTGCCGTAACGGCGCCCATGGCCCGGAAATTCCCGTGCTGCCAGCGCATGTCACCACGGGCCCTGTGCCCCCGGTACCTGCTGCGCTGCAAGGTTGGGATTGTGCCTTGGAAGGCCCTTATGGCGACCACACGGGGTATTACAACGAACGCGATTGGTTCCCTGTTTTTACAGTCGACCGAATCACCCACCGTGACGACGCCATTTACCATTCCACCTACACCGGAAAACCGCCGGATGAGCCCGCAGTGCTGGGCGTTGCGCTCAATGAGGTGTTTGTACCGATTTTGCAAAAGCAATATCCGGAAATTATGGATTTTTACCTGCCGCCGGAAGGTTGCAGTTACAGAATGGCCATTGTTTCCATTAAAAAAGCCTATGCAGGCCACGCCAAGCGCGTGATGTTCGGCGTTTGGAGTTTCTTGCGGCAATTTATGTACACGAAGTTCATTATTGTGGTGGACGACGACATTGATGTCAGAAACTGGGAAGACGTGATCTGGGCGATCACGACGCGGATGGACCCGGTCAGAGACACCTTGCTGGTGGACAACACGCCAATCGACTACCTCGACTTTGCCAGCCCGGTCAGCGGACTGGGCGGCAAAATGGGGCTGGACGCGACCAACAAATGGGCAGGGGAAACTCAGCGGGAATGGGGTCGGCCGATCAAGCCTGAGGCGGCTTTGATTGATCGAATTGAAGCGCTGTGGAGCCGTTTAGGGACCCAGCGTGATTAAGACCCCGAGGTGGCGTTGAACTCTGACGCCACCAATAATAGGCCAAACCACCCACCGCACCCACCAAACCAAGTTTCAACCCCATCTTGAGCAAGGGTTTCCTGAAGGCTGTGAAGCCAAAGGAACCCACCATGGCGAGCATGGGGTACTGGGTTACAAATTGCTTGAACAGGGCGGAACCTGCACCAAATTGACCACCAGACATGAATTTTTGCACGCCGCTGACAATTACCTTGCTCCAGCTCAGCGAGTTTTTTACCTCCTGAACCTGCATTTGTAATTCCATGCGTTCAATTTGCGCCCGCATGCTGAGCATTTCCTTTTTCAGGCGGATATCGTCTGCTTGACTCATGAATTCGGACCACCCGGGTTGTTGCCGGTTTGAGATTGAATTTCGTCAGCCTCTGCCGAACGCGCCAACGCATCGCGGTCTCGCCCCAACTCAGCCAGCGTGTAGGAAAATGCCGGGGGTTGGTGGGCAATCATGTGTTGCAAACGCAACCACAAAATACCGCCTATAAAAGCGTAAGCCACCGCCAAGGCGGCCAATGCCGTATAGCGGTAGGTATCCCAGTAAAAAGCCACAATTAAAAAGCTCAAGACCAGAATGCCAAAGCTGAGAAACAAAAATGACGCCAGTCCGGTGAATATCAGACGGAGCAATCGGCTTTTTTCCTCACCCAATTCCACTGCGGCCATTTCCAGGCGCGTTTGAAGCATGGAAAGCAAAGTGACGAGCACTCTTTTTGCGGCCGCCAGAGTGCCCGGCGATGAAAATAAATTCGCCACGAAAAATCAACGACGATTGATCATGATGCCGACAATAAAACCGACCGCGGCAGCGATACCGACAGCGCGCCAAGGGTGGTCGTGCACGTAATCATCAGTGGCACGTGCAGCAGCCTTGCTTTTTTCAACAACGGCCGCCTGTGCGTCTTGCATGGCCTCTTTGGCTCTGCGCAGACTGACCAAGGCTTTTTCACGGAGTTCGGCAGCGCGCTCGCCCGAAGTGGAGGCTGCGGCTTTCAGCAAGTCTTCTGCGTCAGCCAAAACGATTTTCATATCACTGAACAATTTGTCTTTGGATTCCATCCGATGCCCTTTTTATTCGTTTTTCCAAGAAAATGGCGGATTTCACCGCCACTGTGATCACTACTGATGCGAAGTGTAGCAAATGCATTGCTGTTTTGTTGTGCTTAACTTAACTCACGGTCGAACCATTGAAGCAAAATATCGTGAATATCTGCACGGTCTTGTAAACCCTCGCCATTTAAGGCACAAACCCAGACCCACCATTGCCCTTTTCGATTCCTGAGATAGCCAGCCAAAGCACTGACGTTTTTCAGGCGTCCGGTCTTTAAATAGGCGGTGACGCGCAAATCCTGATAGCGGTTGGACAAGGTGCCGTCCTTGCCCGCCTTGGGCAAAGAGCCCAGCAAATCTGAAAAACCTGCCGTGGGGTAGAACAACTCCAGAACATCCGCCAGGCCTTGGGACGTCAGGCGATCGCTGCGCGACAAGCCAGAACCATTGCCGACATTAAAAAACGCCGTGTCTGCACCCAAGGACTGAGCCCATTTACGCACCACCTCATCAGAGGACTGCCCAGGCGGCGTAATACTGAGCATCAGGTTCTGCGCCATGACGTTGTTGCTGAATTTGTTGATGTTCCTCACCACAGTGCTCAAATCACGTCCACGCCAGGCCAGCAATGGGGCCGTGCCTTCCGGCACGACACCCGCACTCCAGCGTTGCAAACCGGTGCCGCCCTGCTCTTGCCAGATTTCCGTGAACCAGGCCGCCAGCCATGCGCGGGCGTCGGGCACCCTGACAGGCAAGCGCTGCTCTGCACAGGCCCCCGGAAAATCGCCGCTGATGCGCAATACATTGCCTTCCCAAGCAACCTGAAAGCCTTCTTTCCAAGCCACGCAAGGCCCTGCTTTAAAACGTATTTTGCTGTCGACCTGAAAACTCTGCGGCGCCAGATCGAAAGTGGTGGTGATGCGCCCGGCTTGCGGTCTCAAGACCAGATTGACCGCACCATGACTGAGCAACACCGGGCTGGGTGGCGCATGGTAGGCCCGATAAACAGCCTCATCAAAAAAGCTCTGGTTTTCAGCGGTGCGAAAAGCGGTCGCCTGATGTGAAAACAGCGTGTCATCCAGTATCAGGGGGCCTTCAATGTGAGAGATGCCCATGCCCCGCAACTGCCTGATGAACATCCACAAATCTTCTATCTGGAAATCCGGATCTCCCGCACCCTTGAAATACAAAGGCCCATCAATGCGTTGTGTTTGTTTGCCGCGGTTGGCCAGCAATTCTGTTTTAAACCGGTACTCGGCACCCAAGCGGCTTAAGGCCGCGCCTGTGGTGAGCAACTTGACCACAGAAGCCATTTGGGCGGGCTGTTTGGCGTTGTGGGAAACGTCGCCGCCGCGCGCGCCCGAGGCGGCCACGGGTCTGACGGCAAAGAACAATTGATCCGGGGAAACGCCGGCAGCCTTGAGCTTTTGCAAAACAGCCGGTGGCAAGGGGTCGGAAGTTTGGGCCGTTGCCGCCTGACAACAGAAAAGCCAGACGAAAAAAAATGGAGCGATGAATTTCATCCCTCCATTATGCCCTGCAGCGCTGGCTGATTACATGGCTTGCCTGGACTTTCGCTCCCACACTTTTGGTTCTGAGGATTCGTTATTGTCTTTCTTGCCCGGCTCCCAACGCGGTCTGCTAGCTGGCTTGGGTGGCACGGGAGGACGCTCCGCCCGGTCACTGACGTACTGGCTGGACGCTTTTTCCTTTTTCTTTTCTTCAGGGGTGGCCTGTTCATCCCCATGCTTGTCCGCTTGTTTGCCACTGTCTTTGGCGGCTTTTACTGTTTTGGTGGAACCATGGCCGTCATCTGCGCCGTGTTTGGCCGCCGCTTTGGGTTCATTGCCATGGCCGTCGTCTTCATGCTCGGTATCGCTCTCATGGTCGTCGGCTTTTGCAATCGGCTCTGGCGGAGGCGGTTCGTTGGCTGCAACCAAGGGTTTGACTTCCGCAATCTTGTTGGTAGCCATGTAATCGTTCATGTCGCGCCATCCGGCAAATACGCCCGATCTGGAAGCGCGGGGATTAATCGCGTAGCAATCTTCGATTGCGCGACCTGCATGCCTGCAACCCGCGCCGATCGCTTTGCTCTCAGCCTCAGGCAAACCCTTGCCGACGTAAGGCAGGTTTTGAACCATCTCACAACCAGACAGCGGTAGGAAAACAAACAGCCAGATCCAGCGTGGCGGGCGCTTTGAGGGTTTCATGAGTCGGGTATCCTGACGTGAATCCGGCGGTGGCCGAAGGTTAATCACATACCAGTAGTAACGACAGCCTGCTCAAAAAGTTGAGGTATTTTGGACTTCATACCCCAGTTCCTCTATTGCGCTGCGAATTTCCTCCAGGGTGTGCGTCGAATTGACTTGCACCTCACCGGTTTGCAGATTAACTTCAACGTGGGCTGCACCGTCGAGCGCGGCAATCGCCTCTGTCACACTCGCCTTGCAATGTCCGCAAGTCATACCGTTTACAATCAAACGATGTTTCATGGCCTAGGTCCTTCCAGAAGTTTGGCGTGAATCAATACATTAAAAGAAGTCAGGCAACCCAATGGCAGTCGCACTAAAGCACCAGCAGCTTAAAATTTCAGGCATGACTTGCGCCGCCTGCGTGGGCCGCGTGGAACGGGTGCTTGCCAAGCAAAAAGGTGTTGTCACCGCCTCCGTTAATTTGGCAACCGAGTCTGCTTATATAGAGCATACCGCCGAGTTCGACCTTCAGACAGTGCTTAACGCTGTAAAAAAGGCGGGCTATTCGGTCAATCAAGACCACACCGCCACTGCAGACAACGAAGAGGACGCTCACAAGGCCGCCTGGCAAATGCTTTTGGCCATGCTGATCACTGCTGTGTTGATGCTGCCCATGGTTTCATCATGGAGCGCGCCAGTTTGGCTGCAATGCTTGTTGGCCACACCAGTACAGTTTTGGCTGGGCGCCCGATTTTTCAAGGGTGCGGTGGGCGCCTTGCGCAACAGGGAAGCCAACATGGATGTGCTTGTGGTGTTGGGCACCCTGACCAGCTACCTGTTTTCTGTGTATGTGTGGGTTACCAGCACGCCAGCCTCGGGTATGGCCTCCCACTTGTATTTTGAAGCGTCGAGCGCCGTAATTGCTTTTGTCTTGCTGGGAAAATACCTGGAGAAAGCCGCCAGACGTCAAACCGTTGCCGCCATCGCCGGTCTGGAGCAACTCAGGCCGAATGAGGCGCTGCGCTACGTGGGCAAACCTGCGCAACTGACCGCCCAACACGAAAAAGTTGCGCTTGAATCTCTGAGGGTTGGCGAATTCATCAAGGTAGGTGCAGGTGAGCGACTGCCCTGCGATGGTGTTGTTCTACTGGGACAATCGCATGTGGACGAGTCCTCCTTGAATGGCGAACCGCTGCCTTCAGTTAAAAATGTGGGTTGCACCGTACACGCAGGCACACTGAACCAAGAGGCTGCGCTGGCCGTTGAAATCACGGCTGTGGGTGCAAACACCCTGCTGGGCAAAGTGATTGACCTGATCGCAAAGGCGCAGGGACAAAAGCTGCCGGTCCAGGAAATGGTGGACCGTGTCTCCAACATTTTCGTGCCTGCCGTGCTGGGCATCGCGGCCATCACCGGACTGGGATGGTTCTGGTATAGCCACGATGTGGCCAGTGCAATCATGCACATGGTCACCGTGGTGGTGGTGGCCTGCCCTTGTGCGCTTGGACTGGCAACACCGGCTGCCATTATTGCAGGCACCGGGGCGGCGGCGCGAGCCGGAATTTTGATCAGGGAACCGAAGGCCCTGCATGTTGCGCGACGCATCGACACCTTGATCTTCGACAAAACCGGTACGCTGACTGCGGGCCATCCGCAGTTGCGGGAGATCATCACAATCCCACAGCTTTTGCTGGAAACCCAAGTGCTGAGTTGGTGCGCTGGGCTTCAGGCACAAGGCGGTCACCCGCTGGCAAAAGCGGTCATGCAGGCGGCCAGAGACAAACAGGCCAGAACACATGTGTTTTTATCCTCTCGGCTGCTGCCAGGCATTGGGGTTGAAGGCGAAGGCACCATCGCCTTGTTTGGCTTGCGGCATTTTATGTTGTGCAATGCTGCGCATGCCCAAACGCTACTGAAAGGACTGGAACTCAAAGCGCTGCTGCTCGCCATTGAGCGTGTAAAAACGCCCGCGGGCACTTTGTCCTGTTTACTGGGCCGCACACACGATACCCAAGACTGGTCTGCGCTGGGTTTGCTGGTGTTTGCCGATGAATTGCGCCCGGAAGCAGTCGCCACCATAAAGCATCTCAAAGCCAAAGGCCTGCATTTGGTCCTGCTCTCCGGCGACAGACAAAAAGCGGTTGATGCAGTGGCAAAGACACTGGGGCTCGATTTTGCGCAGGGCCAGTGCAGTCCGCTGGAAAAAGCGACGTACATCAAGAGCCTGCAACAGGAGGGGCGGGTTATTGCAATGGTGGGCGACGGCATCAACGATGCGCCGGCGATGGCCTACGCCGATTTGGCGATTGCCATGGGCGAAGGTTCAGACATCGCCATGCAAACAGCCCACGTCACCCTGATGCGATCGCACTTGCAGGGTGTTGTGGATACCTTGGACATCTCCAGCCGCATACACCGCAACATTGCCGAAAACCTGTTTTGGGCATTCGCCTACAATTTGGTCTGCATTCCTCTGGCTGCATTCGGATTGTTCAATCCGATGATGGCGGGTGTCGCCATGGCGATGAGCTCAGTCAGTGTTGTGACCAACGCTTTAAGGCTTACGCGCTGGAAAACAGCAAATATTTCGGAGTAACCCCTCTAAAAGCAGGCATTACCTATTGTCAATCATTATTAAAGCTGACATACTTGTGGTCTTTGCTCAAGCGCGTGTTGCCCACCAACGAATCTCCTAAGTGAGATATCTATCAGGGATTATGCAGGCGCCCTGCCTCCGTAATCTGGCCACTGTGTCACAGATGTTTTTTCAGCGCATTTTCAAGCGCCCATTTAAAGCATCCCACACTTCTGACGACTGCGGATTTTGCAATTTTAATTCATCGCCGCCAGTCTATCGGACCCCAATTTCTTTTGATGTCGGGCTTGTCCATTTTTCACTTGAAACTGCTGGTTGATGTTTGTTTTCTAACGGTTTCGTGAAAGACGACCATGACAACTTCTTTATTCCCCGCGATGGGGCTCGCAGAGCCTTTGCTCCAAGCTTTAACAGCCCTCGGCTTCAACGAGCCCACACCGGTTCAATGCCAAATTATCCCCAAAGCCATTGAAGGCGGCGACTGGATGGTCAGCAGCCAAACAGGCAGTGGTAAAACACTGGCGTTTCTGTTGCCCCTGCTCCACCGCATGCTTTCTGGCGATGAAAGCCGCCTGAAGTCGGTTGCCGGCCCCACCGCCCTGGTGCTGTGCCCAACCCGCGAACTGGCCCAGCAGGTTGCCGCTGACGCAATTTCAGTACTGAAGCACCAGCGTGCCATCCGCGTTGCCACCATTCTGGGCGGCGTACCGTTCAACAAGCAAATCGCCGACCTGCGTGGTGCGCAACTCATTGTTGCCACCCCCGGCCGCCTGCTCGACTTGGTAAACCAGCGCAAAATTACGCTGAACCACGTTGAGACCCTGGTGCTCGACGAAGCCGACCGCATGCTGGATCTGGGCTTCTCCGAAGACCTCGAAGCCATTCACGCCTTGTGCGCACAGCGTACGCAAACCCTGATGTTCTCAGCGACCTTCATGCCACGCATCATGGGTCTGGCCGAAAACATCATGAACTCACCACAGCGTCTGGAACTGACCCAAAGTCACGAGACCAACGAGAACATTGCACAACACCTTTGCTGGGCGTCCAACAACTCCCAGAAGCGCAAATTGCTCAACCACTGGCTGGGTCAGCCCGAAATGGTTCAAGCCATCGTGTTCACAAGCACGCAGATGGACACTGAAACATTGTCACGCGCCCTGAACGACGACGGCATCATGGCCGCACCATTGCATGGCGCCATGCCACAGGCGCTGCGCAATCGTCGCATCAAGAGCCTGCGCGAAGGCAAGCTGAAAGTATTGGTCGCCACAGACGTAGCCGCCCGCGGCATTGACGTTCCGGCCATCAGCCACGTCATCAACTTCGGTCTGCCCATGAAAGCAGAAGACTACGTGCACCGCATTGGTCGTACGGGCCGTGCCGGTCGCAACGGTATTGCCGTGACGCTGGCCGAACCGGCAGATCGCCGCAAAGTGGCCGCCATCGAGCGCTACATCCGTCTGCGTTTGCCAGTTGCCAATATTGAAGGTTTTGATCCGGTCAATCTGAATGCAGAGCCACGCGGTGGCCGCGCCGGATTCGGCAATGGTCGCCCACGTTCAGAAGGCGCACCCCGCCGCTTTGAAAACCGTCGCCCTGAAGGCGGTTCATCTTTCCGCGATGGCGAAACACGTGAATTCAAGCCACGCGGTGAAGGTGGCTTCAACAGCGAGCGCCGCGAAGGCAATTTCAACAGCGATCGTCGTCCTTCAAGCCCGTCCAGTTTTGGCGAGCGCAAAGAAGGTGGCTTCGGTGCCCGTCGTGAAGGTGGCTTCAACAGCGACCGCCGTGAAGGTGGCTTTAACAGCGACCGTCGCCCCTCCGGCCCGTCAAGTTTTGGTGACCGCAAAGAAGGCGGCTTTGGTGCTCGTC
>JBEIKS010000007.1:0-24770 GCA_040379625.1 Burkholderiaceae bacterium | reverse complement strand
GGGTGGGAAAATTCAGCGCCCAACCAACCAACCAACCAACCAACCAACCAACCAACCAACCAACCAACCAACCAACCAACCAACCCAATTCAACTCCGAATGAAGTTGGCCCTGTAATACTTAAGCTCATCTATCGACTCAATGATATCCGCCATCGCAGTGTGCTTGCTCTTCTTCTGAAAGCCCTTGAGCACCTCCGGCTTCCAACGCTTGCACAATTCCTTGAGCGTAGAAACATCCAGATTGCGATAATGAAAGAAAGTCTCCAGCTTGGGCATGTAGTTGGCCATGAAGCGCCTGTCCTGGCAGATGCTGTTGCCGCACATCGGGCTTTTTCCGGCAGGTACGTACTGCGACAAAAAGGCGATCAGCGCGTCTTCGGCCGCAGCCTCGTTCACGGTAGAAACACGAACCCGCTCAATCAGGCCGGATTTTCCATGGGTGCTCTGGTTCCACTTGTCCATTTTTCCCAAGGTTTCATCGCTCTGATGAATGGCGTAGACCGCACTTTCAGCCAAAATATTGAGCTCGCTGTCAGTGACGACAGCCGCGACTTCAATAATGCGGTCTTCCCCCGGGTTCAGGCCAGTCATTTCCATGTCGACCCAGATCAGGTTGTTTTCATGCTTTGCAGGCGGTTGAACAACGAGCAACGCATTTGTTTCTGCAGAATTTGGAGCATTTTCCTGTGCTTGTGACATAATTTCAGGACGGTAGATTTCAAGGTTTTGATTGTCTCACACTGGGGCGTCCTTCCTGCCAGTTGTCTTAGATTTGTAAAAGAGGTTCTTTGTGTTTACTTGGATTTTCGCACTGACGGTTTTGTCCACCATCAGCATGCGCCTGTATCTGGCCAACCGTCAGGTCAGGCACATCATGGGGCACCGCGCGGCCGTACCAGCCCCCTTCACAGACAGCATTGAGCTGCAAGCGCATCAAAAAGCCGCTGACTATTCTGTGGCGCGCACACGGCTGGGCATGTTGGCGCTGCTGGCGGACACCGCAGTGGTTGTGGCCTTCACCCTGCTCGGCGGACTGGACCAACTCGACACGCTGCTGCGCGCCCACACCTCGGGGCTTTGGTATGGGCTGGCCTTGGTCGGCGTGGTCGGTTTGATAGGTTCTGTCGTTGAATTGCCGTTGAGCTATCACCGGCAGTTCAATCTGGAAGCGAGCTTCGGCTTTAATCGCATGACACCCGGCTTGTTCTGGAGCGACTGGCTGAAAGGCCTGCTGGTGGGCGTCTTGATAGGCGGCCCCTTGGTCGCAGTGGTTTTGTACCTGATGGAGGCTGCCGGCAGTTTGTGGTGGCTCTACGCCTGGGGCGTGTGGAGCATCTTCAGCCTGATACTGATGGTGCTCTACCCGACCTTTATTGCACCACTGTTCAACAAATTCTCCCCCATGGAGGCCGGTGACATGCGCAGCCGTATCGAGAGTTTGCTGCAACGCTGCGGGTTTTCTTCAAACGGTTTGTTTGTCATGGATGGCAGCAAGCGCTCCGCGCATGGCAACGCCTACTTTACGGGCTTTGGCAAAGCCAAGCGCATTGTTTTTTTCGACACCTTGATGACGCGCTTGAATGGTCCGCAAATTGAAGCGGTGCTGGCGCACGAACTGGGGCACTTCAAGAAAAAGCATGTCTTAAAACACCTGGTCATCAGTTTTGTGTTTAGCCTGGCCACGCTGTGGCTGATCAGCGAACTGCTGCAACGGCCATGGTTTTTTGCAGGTCTGGGCGTCAAACCCAACCTGCTGGCAAACAACCACGCAATGGCGTTGGTGCTGTTTTTTATGGTGGCACCGTTTTTCAGCTTTCCGCTAAAGCCACTGATGGCGGCCATGTCCAGAAAACATGAATACGAAGCCGACGCTTACGCTGCAGAGCAAACCGATGCGAAAGACCTGGTCAGCGCCTTGGTGCGCCTGTATGAAGACAACGCTTCCACGCTGACACCCGACCCGCTGCATTCGCTGTTTTATGATTCGCACCCGCCAGCAAGTTTGCGCATCAAACACCTGGAATCCCTTAAAGAAACCGGTGTTTCAGGCGTTTACGCATGAGTGCACAGCCTGAAGAAAAAACACTGGTGCAATGGCAGCAGTTGCACTGTCAGCACATCGGGCCCAGCGGATTGTGGCCTGAAGCGCTCATACAAGCACAGTTGAAGTCTTTCCCGCGTGGCAGTACACCGTATCGCCAGCTACGCCGGGGGCCCTTGCCCGTCATTGCAAATTTGCAGATTTTGCTGCTGTTGAGCCCATTGTCAAAGCGCTGATGGCGCTTGCCAGGGAGCAAGATCACCATCCGCAAGTGCAGTTTGGCTACAACACGCTCAGCGTGGAGTTCTCCACCCACAGTGCCGGGGGCATTTCCAACAACGACTGGATTTGCGCAGCCCTCCTTGAGGCGGCGCTTGAACCGTTCACCGTTTGAGTAAGCGCGCGCAGGCAGCAAAGCCAGTGGTACCGAAGGCTCAGGCCACCGTCATCGCCACCTTCGGCAGGCACGCAATGGCCCGAGACGATGAAGGCGCCAAATGGCAGGTATTCACGCGCGGCAAGAAACTGGAACTGGCCGTGGGCGATCGCGTTGCCCTGGAGCCTTCCGCTGAAGGGCAGGCTTGGGTGTCGGCCATTGAAGCCAGAAAAAACCTTTTGTACCGGTCTGATGAACACAAAATGAAGGTGTTTGCCGCCAACCTGGACTGGGTGGTGCTGGTGGTGGCGCCCTCACCGCCCCTGTCGCCGGAATTGGTGCTGCGTACCTGGGTAGCCAGCAAAGCTGCGGGCTTGCCGTTGATACTCTTGCTGAATAAATCGGATTTGCTGACCGACAACGATGAAACCCTGCAACGGCTAACCCAATTGCTACCGTCTTTTCCTGAAGACCGGCCGCTGATCATGAAACTCAGCGTCAAGCACAACCCGGAACAGGCGCAACGCATACTCGCAGACATCTTTGACCAAAAAACCAGCCTGATTCTGGGGCAGTCGGGCATGGGAAAAAGTACGCTGATCAACCTCATGGTGCCGGGCGCCACGGTTGCCACAGCGGAAATTTCAACCGCTTTAAACACAGGCAAACACACCACCACGCACACGCAAATGCACGACCTGCCCAAGGGCGGAACCCTGATAGATTCTCCAGGGTTTCAGGCGTTTGGTTTGGCACACATCAAGCAAGACAAACTGGAAGAGGTATTTGACTTTATTTTGCAGCACCGCGAGGGCTGCCGCTTCTACAACTGCAAGCATGTCAGCGAACCTGGCTGCGGCGTGTTAAGAGCCCAGACGGAAGGCAGAATCAGACCTGAATGGCTGTCCTTCTACCATGCGTTGCGTCAAGAAGCCCGCGAAGCCAAGCGTTTTTAACGGAACGGGCCCAGCACCGTCAGCAAAAACAGCAAACCCATCCACAACGCAAGGCTGCGCCAAATCAGTTTGGTGGCGGCCGCCAGACGCTGACTGCTGTAATCGGCCTCACCGCTGAATGCCGCCTTGCTGTTGGGCTGGGTGCCCCGTAAACCCAAAGCGCCCATGCCGGCTGAAATCAGGTGGGTTTCCGTAACATCCTTGTTCAAATTGCGTTCGGCCCGCCACAGCAAGGTGGCCTCCTCGAAATTACCCGCTGCGGCATACGACAATGCAGCCAGACGACAGGGCACATAGTCCATCCAGTAAAGCATCTGCTGTGCTGCCCAACTGAAGTCTGTCCCCAGCCGGTTGCTTTTTCTTTCCCAGAAACGCACCACCAGTTCACTGACGCGGTACAACACCACCCCCACAGGGCCGGGCAACACCGCAAACCAGAACAAGACGGCAAACACCTGCCGGTAGGCGCAAACCAAGGCATATTCAATGGCCATGCGAACCAGACGTTGCGAGGTGACAGGGCTGTTGAGTTCAAAATCAGCGGCCGTCTGACGCCGCCAAACGACAAAAATCTCAACGGCCCGTTGCACATCGTTTTGATTCAAGGCCAACTGCATATTAGTAAACACAAGGCTGAACTGCCTGAAACTGATCGTAAGATAAAGCAGGGACAGCGAAAAAAGCCCCGCCAGCGGCAAGGCGAACTCACGCAGGGCCAACCACAACAGCGCACAACTGAAGGTCCAGATACCCACCACCATAAACCAGGCCATGGAACCGTATTGTTTGTCTTGTCCGGCATGAAACAGGTTTTCCGCCAGTTCCACGCTTTGGCGGACGGCGCGAAACACCACATTATTAACAGGAACGGCCCTGGCCTGCTCGATCATCAACACAAGTAGCACAGACAGGAAGGCCATTTCAGAGACTGAGGAACTGGTAGAGGTTGCGCAGCATGGCGGCGGTTGCCCCCCAAATAAAGTATTCCCGGCCTGAGTCCGACACCCACGGCATGGCGTAGAAAAAACGCTCGCCGTGCTCTGTGGGGAAACTCTTTTTTTGGTGGTTGTCGGCATCCATCAAAAATTGCAGGGGCACCTCGAAGGCTTCAGCCACCTCGAAGGCATCCAGCGTCAGTTCAAACGGCGGATGAACAATTGCGACCACCGGTGTGACGTGAAAATTGCTGGCTGTGGTGTAGACCGGCAACTGCCCCACCACTTCAATGTGATGAGACAACAAGCCAATCTCTTCTTCGGTCTCGCGCAGGGCGGTGTGAACATGTGAGGCATCGCTCGCCTCACAGCGCCCGCCAGGAAAGCTGATCTGGCCGGCGTGGTCATTCAGATGCGCGGTGCGCTGGGTCAGCAACACCGACATACCTTCGGGCCTGGCCACCAGCGGCACCAACACAGCGGCGGCGGCCGGATCGCGTTTCTTCAGCGTGATCCGGTCATTGAGCATTTCAGGCTCCCAGACTGGCGGATCGTTAAAACGTTCACGCAAAGCCAGGGGATTCAAACGCTCAAGAAGACTCATACAACCTCAGTGGGGATACAAAAAGAACGGCTGGAAAAACGCATGCTGCGGCTCAAAGGGAAGCCGTTTCCACAGTGATGACATCCAGATATTCTAACCTCGACAGACGCTCACGGTACACGCTTGAAGAAAAAACAAACTCGGCCTTCAACGCCACATTGCACGCATAGCGCCCGGAGGCCACCAGCCAGACCTTCAACTGCGTGATCTGGACACTGGCGTCAATTTCCTTCAATGCTGCCTCGACGTCTGCCAACAAGGCTTCGGGCGCCTGCATGTCCAACAAGACGCTGGCCGATTGACGAATCAGATCCTTGGCCCAAAAAGCCACCAGGAACGCACCCAATAAACCAATCAGCGAGTCAATTTGCCGCAATCCGCTGAACTGGCCGATCAGCAGCGCCAAAATTGCCAGCACTGAGGTGGCAGCGTCAGCCACCACGTGCACGTAGGCCGCCTTCAAATTAAGATTTTCTGAAGACACCTCTTTGAGTGCACTTTCATGAGCGTGGGTACTATCGCCATGCGCATGAGGGTGAGCGTGTCCGTGGGAATGCCCGTGGCTGTGACCATGACCATGACCATGACCATGCCCGTGATGGTGGTGTCCGTGGGAACCGGATTTCTGATGCAGCAGCAAAGCACAGATCAAATTGACCCAAAGCCCGATAACGGCAACCACCATGGCGTCGCTGAACTGCACGTCCACCGGGTGAAGCAAGCGGGCCACGGATTCCATGCCCATCCAGACGGCCACCGCCAACAACAGCAGTGCACTGACAAAACTGGCCAGCACTTCGAGTTTTCCACTGCCAAAGGCAAACCGGCTGTCATTGGCGAGTCGCTGCGTCATCAAAAATGCGACCAAGGACAAACCCAGCGCCAGCACATGGGTTGCCATGTGCCAACCGTCAGCCAGCAATGCCATGGAGCCTGTGACATAGCCGGCCACCAACTCCACCAGCATCATGACAAAACTGACCCCCGTGGCCCAGGCGGTACGACGGGTTGCAACCGCATTGCCCTGATAATGTTGATGTGAATTTCCCATGGCGCCTTTTAAAATTTGTTCGACTTCAGCCATTCCAACGTTTCAACAAGATGCGCTGGTGCGTTGCCGGCGTCTGTATCAGCCAAATACGCCTCAACGGTTTTTGCCATGGTTTTACCGAGTTCAACGCCAAACTGGTCAAAGGCATTGACCCGCCACAACTGCCCCAAGCACACCACTTTGTGCTCCAGGGTGGCAATGACATAACCCAGCGTGAAAGCATCAAGCACACGGTAGTTCCAAAGCGTTACCGGGCGGCCGCCGGGCAAGGTTCGCAAGCGCCCCCCCACCCCCGTTGCCAATTCACCCTCCGGCTGTTTTCCGAAAGCGAACGCATCGGCCTGCGCCAACCCGTTGGCCAGCAAAATGGCATGGTGGGCATCAAAGGGGTGTCTGGGCTGAGCCACCAGCAACACTTCCAGCGCCACCAGCTGGGCGGCTTGATGCAACCATTGAAAGTACGCGTGCTGGCCGTTGGTACCGGGTTCACCCCAGATCATGGGGCAAGCCGCATTTTCTGCCAATTCCCCATCAGGCCCCAATTGCTTGCCCAGACTTTCCATCTCCAATTGTTGGATGTGTGCCACCAACAGGCCCATGCGTGCGTCATAGGGCGCAATGACGCGGGCGGGCAATTTTAATGCACTGTGATTCCAGACGTCCAGCAGTGCCAGCAAAATCGGCAAATTGCTTTCCATGGGTGCCTGCTGAAAATGCATGTCGGCTGCGTGGGCACCTTCCAGCAAACGCTGCCATTCAGCCTCGCCAATGGCCAGGCGGGCGGGTAGCCCCACCGGGCTCCAAAGGGAAAAACGCCCTCCCACACTGTCTTCAAAAGTGAAAATATTGTCTTCGGAGACACCCCATTTGCGCGCTTTTTCCGGGGCGCTGGTAAGCGCAACACAGTGCGACAAAGGATCTTTCACCCCACCCTGACGCATCCAGGCCATCACAGTCTGGGCGTTGCGCAAGGTTTCACGGGTGGTGAAGGTTTTTGAAGCAATGGAAATAATGGTGCCTTTGGGGTCCAGACGGTCCAGCGCCTGCTGCAACTCATGGCCGTCCACGTTGGCGGCAAAGTAGGCGTCAATTTGCGAATGCACTGAAACACTGTAGGCAATGGAATCGGCCACCATGCGGGGGCCCAGATCAGAACCACCAATGCCAAGGTGCAAAATGCTTTTAATGGGTCGGCCTGAGGGTTGAATGGCGCGGGCCAACAAGCGGCCCACCCAACGGTCAAGCTGTTTGGATGTTTCAGCCACGGTTCCTTGTGGCGTGGGTGATCGCCACGCCCAGTGGGTCACGCTGCGGTTTTCTGTCAGGTTGATCGGCTCACCGGCAAACATGCGGTCTCGCTGCGACAGTACCCCGCTGGTTTTTGCCAATTGCAGCAGCGTGTCCAGCACCTCGCCGTCAATTTTTTGACGGATGGCATCCACCCGCAAAAACGGCGAATCAAACACCAGACGCTTTGCCCGCTCGGCCCCGCCTTCATCCACCAATTCCTTGATGTTGGCAGATTTCAAGCGCTCGGCGTGTTTGTGCAACAGCCGCCACAAGCCGTCCAGAGTTTGGTTCGTCAGTGTCATTTTTTTTCTACCTCACCCAACCGAACAACATTGTTTCCGCAAAAAACCGTTTTGCGCCCGGCAAAAATTCCAACCCCAGCAAGGCCAGTTGCCGGCCTGCACCTATCACAGGGTTGCGATTGGCAAAGCCTCTGGCCATCCAGTCGGTGAGCGTGACCAGCACCTGCCGGTCTGCCTTGCGGGACTGTTCGAAAGTATCAAGCGCCTTGACCAGTGCGTCAAATGACCTCACATCTGCGGGGGTCAGACACTGCGCGAGTGCGTCAGCGTCACGCAACCCGAGATTCAGGCCCTGCCCGGCCACCGGGTGGAGAATCTGGGCGGCATTGCCCACGCACGCCCTTCGCCCCTCAACCAAACGGGTTTTCATGTTCAAACCCAAGGGAAAACTCGCCAAGCCCTGCATGCCAGTCAGTGGCAAGCGGCCACCCATCAATTCCGAAACCTGCTGCAACAACAGCGCTGGATCCGTGGCCTTGCGTTGCTCGGTAAGTTCAGGCGAAGCACACCACACCATGGCGTAGCGGCTGCCGTCGGCGGCGGTGGGCAAAAACGCCAGCGGACCATCCGGGGTGAAGCGTTCATAAGCCACAGCGCGGCGTTTGGCGGCATTCGAGTCCGTTTGCGCCTGGTAGGCTTGGGCGCTGACTGTGGCCACCAAGGCCCACTGGCCATAGTCTCGCACGGTGTCGCGCGCATCGGATTGTCCGAACAAACCGCCTTCGGCGTCCACTTGCAAGGCGGTGGAAATGGTTTTTCCGTCAGAAAGACTCAAGCAGATGTGGTCAGACTGCTCAGTGCTGGATTGCAGCGCCACGCCACGCCAACAGGTAATGCCTGTTTTCAACACCGCTTCATGCAGGCAGGTGACCAAATCACCGTAGCGCACGGTCCACCCCAGGGCGGGCCGGTGTAAATCCTGCGCATTCATGACCATGCGGCCAAAGCGACCCAGCTCGGACACATGAATGTGCTGCATGGGCACCGCATTGTGCGGAAAGCCCAAAAGCGCGAGTCGGGTTTTTGAGGTGTCAGCCAAGGCCAGCGTGCGTGGGTCTGTGGCGGCGGCCTCTATGGTTTTTGCATCAATCAGCAAAATGCGGTGCGCTTGCCCGCCCCAGCGCAGCGCCAGTTTGGCGGCCAAGGCAATCCCCACCGGACCGGCACCCACCACAACCACGTCAAAATCTGTCATGCAGCCACCAAACCTGAACGGCTTTGCGCTATTAGCGCTTCAATTTCCGCCACGGTTTTGGGCACGCCACCTGTAATGATTTCGCAACCGGTGGCCGTGACGATGGCATCGTCTTCAATGCGGATACCGATGTTCCAGAAGGCCGGCGGCACATCGTCGGCAGGTCTGATGTACAAACCGGGTTCAACTGTCAGCACCATGCCGGGCTTTAACTGTCGCCAAGGCTTTTCTGCCGCCCCCGGCGGGGTAAGGTTGTCACGGTAATCGCCGCAATCGTGTACATCCATGCCCAGCCAATGCCCGGTTCTGTGCATGTAAAAACGCTTGTAGCCTCCGCTTTCCAGAACGCCGTCCAGCGTTCCGGCAAGTAATTTAAGGTCCAGCATGCCCTGCGCCAACACCTTCACCGCCGCATCGTGCGGCGCCATGAAAGTTTCTCCCGGCCGGGTCACTTCGATGGCTGCGGCCTGCGCCGCCAGCACCACCTCATATGCGTCTTTCTGGGCAGCGCTGAAACGGCCATTGACCGGAAAAGTTCGAGTGATATCAGAGGCGTAACCGTCGAGCTCGCAACCGGCGTCAATGAGCAGCAAGTCGCCGTCATGCAAACGCTGGTCGTTGGCGCGGTAATGCAGAACACAGGCCCCTGCCCCACCAGCCACTATTGAGCCATAAGCAGGAAACTGCGAACCATGGCGACGGAAGTGGTAGAGCAATTCAGCCTCCACTTCATACTCGTAGGCGCCCGGCACCGCCACACGCATGGCGTGGCAGTGCGCTTGGGCAGAAATATCAGCGGCACGGCGCATGGTGGCCTGCTCGGTGCTGTCTTTGTACAAACGCATTTCATCCAGCAAGTGCGTTACATCCAGTGCTGCGCTGGGCGCCACCACACCGGCACGGCCTTGCTGGCGCACCTTGCCCAACCAGTTTCTGATTTCTGCATCCAGAACCTCAGACTGACCCAGTGCATAAAAAACCGCGGGTTGATTGGCCAGAAACTCAGGCAGCTTTTGATCGATTTCCGCATTGGTGTGGCATTCATCGAAACCGAAATGCTCGCAAGCGGCCACCGGACCGAAGCGGAAGCCATCCCAAATTTCGCGTTCTTCGTTCTTCTCCCTGCAAAACAGGCGGTTGATTTCGGTTCCATCGGCCTTCACTGTCATGACCAAGGTGGCCTCGGGTTCTGGAAATCCGGTGAGGTAGTAAAAATAGCTGTCCCAGCGGTAGGGAAAGTCGCTGTCGCGGTTGCGCGGCAATTCGCCGCCAGTGCGCACAATGGCCACACCACCGCCGGCCTGACGCATTTGCTCGGCCAGGCGCTTGCGCCGACGCTTAAAAACCTCAACCTGATTGCTCAAAGTACCCTTCAACACAGCCTCCATCACTGACTCCTGAAAACCCCTGCGCTCACGAGGATTGACCGTTAATTTGTTCATCAAGTTCATAAAGACGCTCTGGCGTGCCCACATCCACCCAACGTCCGGTGAGTTGCTGGCCTGTGACCTGCTGCTGTTGCATGGCACAACGCAGGATAGGCGCCAGCGCTGCTTTTTCACCGCTCGCCACTGAACTGAACAAGCTTGGCTGATACAAACCAACGCCTGAAAACGTCAGCGCAGTGCCTTGTGACAAACCTGTTTCGGCCATCACCCGTCCATTTTCAAGCAGGGTGAAGTCTCCACCAGGCCGATGCTGCGGATTCTCCACCAACCACAAATGTGCCTGAATACCGCCAGTGCGCATCTTGACAAGCGCCTGCTCCACCTCGGTTTGCTGCAAATCACAAAAGACATCGCCATTGACCACAAACACCGGCGACGTGCCCAACAGGGGCAAGGCTTGCGCAATGCCGCCTGCAGTTTCCAGTGCAACGGTTTCAGCAGAGTAAACAAGGTTCAGCCCGTAGCGTTCACCCCGCCCCAACTCAGCCTCAATTTGCGCGCCCAGGTGTGCATGGTTAATGACCACACGCTGCACACCCCAACGGGCAAAACGCTCCAAATGCCATGCAATCAGGGATTTGCCACCCACTTTGAGCAAGGGCTTGGGTGTGTGGTCGGTCAGGGGGCGCATGCGCTCGCCCCGCCCTGCCGCCAAAATCATGACAGCAAAGTCGCTCAAAACGTATACCCCACCTTTACTTCTTTTTTCTCAAGTCTGTCCAGAATCCGGATCAAGGGCTTGAACACGGAAAAGGACTCGGCCACGTTGCGGGTGTAGGCCAGTACCAAAGGCAGGTCTTTGAGATAGCCGTCTTTGCCGTCGCGGTGGTAGAGACGGGCAAAAATGCCCAACACCTTTAAATGCCGCTGCAAGCCCATCCATTCGTATTGCCTGTAGAACTCAGAGGGGTCGGCATCCACCGGAACACCCGCTTTTTTAGCCAGTTCCCAATAGCGGATGGCCCAGTCCAGTGTTTCCTGCTTTTCCCATTCCACATAAGCGTCGCGCAACAAGGAAACAAGGTCGTAGGTCGCTGGACCCACCACGGCGTCCTGAAAATCAAGAATACCGGGGCCCGCAGGCCAGCCGCGCTGCGCCGCCAGTTCAGCATCCACAAACATCAAATTTCTGCTGTGGTAGTCGCGGTGCACAAGCACCCCCGGCTGCGCCGTGGCCTGGGTGGCCAGCAACTCGAAAATCCGCTTTAAGTCGTTGTTTTCTTCAGCAGTCAAGGCGCAACCCATGTGCTTTTCTGCATACCATTGGGGAAACAGGGACATTTCCGCAATGAGTCGTTCTTTGTCATACGCCGGCAAACCGCGGGTGTCGGCCGACACCTGAAAGGTCACCAAGGCATCGCAAGCGCTTTTATACAGAGGGCGACAGTTGTCATTGTTCAAGACGCTTAAAAATGTGGCGTTTCCCAGGTCTGTCAGCGCCAGAAAACCGCGCTCCACGTCGGCTGCAAGAATTTTCGGCACATTGACGCCGGCCGCCAACAGGCGCTGCGCAATATCAATGAAGGGGCGAACATCCTCCTGCGGAGGAGGCGCGTCCATTAAAATTATGGTCGGATGTTCAAGCTGGCCTGTGTTTGCTCTAAAATAGCGTCGAAAACTGGCGTCTGCTGAAGCCGGGTGTATGCTCTCAACGTCCAGTTGAAGGTGGGTTTGCGTTTGTGCCCACTGCGTCAGCTGGTTTTTCCTTGCATCTGTATTTGTATTCATTCCGTAATTCAGTTATACCTTCAACGCCTATAATAATGGGTATTGCGAAACACCACACTTTTCCGCGACCAATTGACAATCAATAAAAAACGCATCAGCCCGTCAGGGCAAACAGACAGGGGAATTTTCCCTGGTACCGCCCCTACCTGCAGCCCCGTGTGCGCTGTCATTGCGGGGCTGTTTGCATTGGGCGCCTGCAATACGGTTTCGGCCACGGAGACACTGCAACTCAAATTGCAGCGCGAATTGGGAACACTGACGCCGGCTGATGCCACGGCGCTGCCCACATTCATCTTCGCCCAAGAGGTCAGCGGTAACCCCGACGACAAAATGTACCTGAAACGCGATGCGGAAGTCAGGCGCACAGGCAGTGTGCTCAAGGCCGACGACATGATTTACGACGTCAGGGAAGACACTGTCAGGGCATTCGGTAATACCCGCATCATCAAAGAAGGCATCGTGATCACAGGGCCATCCCTGTCGGTCCGGGCCTCCACCAGTGCGGGCAACATCGATAAACCCAATTTTTATCTGGAAGACATCGGTGGCGTGGGCAAGGCCAACATGGCTGAATTCAACGGTGTGGACAAACTCAAGTTGTTCCAGACCAGCTACACCACCTGCCGAACCAGCGACATTGAAAGTGCCGACTGGTACGTGCAGGCTGACACGCTGGACCTCAACCTGACGGACGAGGAAGGCAATGCCAAAGACGGCAAGGTAATTTTTAAAGGGGTGCCCATACTGAAGGCCTCCTCGCTTGATTTCCCTTTGAAAAACAAACGGAAAAGCGGATTTTTACCACCCACCGTGTCTTTCACCACCCGCAGCGGCTTGGAGCTGTTAAGCCCCTATTACCTCGACATTGCACCCAACCGGGATTTCACCTTCATGCCCCGCTTGCTGGCCACCCGTGGTTTGCAATATGGCGGACAATTCCGCTACCTTGAACCGGAAGGCTCGGGCGACCTGCGCTTTGAGCGACTGGAAACAGACCAGCAAACCAACACCACCCGCTACTCTTTACTGGGCAGAGGCACACAGAACCTGAACAACGGCTGGGTCGGTGGCTACAATCTGGCGAAGGTGTCTGACAACAAATACTTTGTCGATTTTTCCAGAACACTGGTGGGGGCTTCGCAAAGAAACCTGCCCCAAGATGTTTATTTGACCCGCAGCCAACCCAACTACAACCTGACCACCCGAATCACGCGATTCCAAACCCTGCAAGACCCGGCCAACCCGGTGGGCGTACCTTACAACCGGGTACCGCAAGTGTTGCTGAATGCAGAAAAACTCGATGTATCGGGTCTGGATTTCAGTTTGCTGACCGAGGCAGCGCGTTTTTCACATCCGACCCAGATCGATGGCAGCCGCATGACACTCAGACCCAGCGTCAGCTACCCGATGCTGACGCCGGCCTTGAGCATCACGCCCAGGGTCAGCCTGCAGTCTGTGGCTTACCAGTTGAACCGCTTGCCGGGAAGTGCATCAGACAGCACACCGCTGTCGCAAACCAATTCAGTGCCTATTTTTTCTCTGGACAACAAATTGTTCATGGAAAAAACCACCTCTTTCAGAGGACGAGACTATATTCAGACGCTGGAACCCAGGGTTTTCCTGCTGTATGTGCCATATCGCAACCAAGACAAGCAACCCCTCTTCGACACGGCGATGTCGGACTTCAACTACACGCAAATCTTTTCGGAAAACCGGTTCGCAGGACTTGACCGCGTCGGCGACGCAAAACAGGTGACCTTGGCGGCCTCCTCGCGGTTTCTAGACCCGCAAGACGGCAGTGAACTCATACGCCTGTTCGCCGGACAACGCTTCAGCATGGCCGACCAACGGGTAACCACCACCGGAACAACCGCACTGACCGACACCAAGACAGACTTTTTGCTGGGCGCCTCAGGGCAAGTTTCAAAAGTGTTGAGCGTTGAAGCCCTGACTCAAATTTCAGCTCAAAACAACCTGGTTAACCGTGGCAATGTCACTGTGCGATACCGCCCGGGCGAAAACCGTGTCATCAACACCTCCTACCGGTACACCCGGGATGCGCTCAACCAGATTGATGTCTCGGGCCAGTATCCCTTGGGCGGACGCTGGTATGGCGTGGGCCGAATCAACTACTCATTCCGTGAATCCCGTTATATCGAGACCATTGCCGGTTTCGAGTATGACGGCGGATGTTGGGCCAGCCGTGTGGTGACGCAGAGCTTTGCCTCGTCCACAGGCACCAGAACCGCCACCGTGCTCTTGCAACTGGAGCTCAACGGTTTCAGCAAAATCGGCTCTGACCCCATGGCGTTGCTGCGCCGTGCCGTGCCGGGTTACGCCCCTATCAACACTTCGTCTTCGTTCAATCCCAACGCAGATATTTCAGACCGTTTTTCGGACTACCCATGAATTCCCTCAAGCAAGCCAACCGCACTTCCCTACCACTGCTGACCTGCCTGTTGGCGTTGGCCTTCGGCACGAACGTATTTGCGCAACGTATTGAAGCCTCGCCCGCCGGCAAACCGGAAGCGGGATTGAAAAAACCGGGAGCGGCGACTTTTGGCGGGAAATTATCAGAAAGACTCACCATCACCAACCCCCTGGATGAAAACCCGGCCATAGACACCATCATCGCCGTGGTCAATTCCACCGTGATCACCCGCAGTGAATTGAACGCACGCATCAATTCCGTCGAGCGGCAACTGCAAAAACAGCAAATTCAAATCCCCCCCCGCAAGGTGTTTGAAAGACAGGTGCTTGAGCGCTTGATTCTTGAGCGGGCGCAGTTGGAACTGGCCAAAGAAAACTCCATGCGCATTGATGGTGGCACGGTCGATAAAACCATCGCCAGGCTGGCAGAACAAAACGGTATGTCGCTGCAAGGTTTTCGCAACCGTCTGGAACAAGACGGCATTAATTTCGCTCGCTTCCGGCTTGAAATTGAAGACGAATTGTTACTGGCCCGACTGCGCGAGCGCGAGGTCGAGGCCCGCATACAAATTTCTGAAAGCGAAATAGACAACTTCATTGCCGACCAGAAAGGCAATGCGGGTGAAGAGGAAATGTTGAACCTCGGGCAAATTTTGCTGCGCCTGCCCGAAAACAGCAGCGAAGCGGACCGTGAACGCCTGCGGGCAAAAGCGGAAGCCTTGCTGGCAGAACTGAAAGCGGGTGCCGATTTCAAGAAAATGGCGGCCAGCCAGTCCGCAGCACCTGAAGCGCTTGAAGGCGGTGCAATGGGACTTAAAAGCACAGACAAAATACCCAGCCTGTTTTTACAGTCTGTCGCCACTTTGAAAACCGACGACCTCACCATGGTTCGCAGCGCCAACGGCTTTCACATTCTCAAAGTGCTTGAAAGAAAAAGAAACAACGGTAAAAGCGACAGCCAGATGGTTGTTCAGACCCGTGCCCGCCACATCTTGATGCGCCCTTCAGAAACCATGTCAAAGACCATTGCCAAACAGCGTCTGGTAGACATACGGCAAAACATTCTGGATAAAAAAGAAAGCTTTGACGAAATGGCCCGCAAGTTTTCCGTGGACACCAGCGCCCAAAAAGGCGGCGAACTTGGCTGGCTTTACCAAGGCGACACCGTTCCGGAATTTGAAGAAGCCATGGGCCTGCTGGCCCCCGGAGAAATCAGCCCGATTGTGGAAACACAATTCGGCTTTCACGTTATTGAAGTGATGGACAGAAAGCGCGATGAAGTCTCCCCAGAGCGTCAGCGCAGCGCAGTGCGTCAAACCCTGCGCGAGCGCAAATCAGAAGAGGCTTTCCAAGACTGGCTCAGGCAACTGCGTGACCGCACTTATGTAGAAATTCGCCTGGACAACCGGTCATGACAGCCGTCACATCCCCTGCTGTGGCCATTTGCACGGGTGAACCTGCAGGCATCGGACCTGACGTGGCCTTGATGCTCGCAAATTTTGCCGCCGAAGAAGGCTGGCAACACGACTTCACCTTGATCGGCGATCTTCACATGCTGCAAGAGCGGGCTGCGCTGTTGGGCTTGAATTTGGTGCTGACCGACACCAAAACTGACACCAAAACCGACACCGACGCTGGGCCTGCGGGTGTGCCAAGCATCGCAGTCAAGCACATTCCACTGACGGTGCCTTGCGTTGCCGGTCAGTTGAATGTTGAAAATGCCCCGTATGTACTGCAACTTCTTGATGAAGCCATTCTGGGGTGTACCCAAGGGCTGTATTCAGCCATGGTCACCGCGCCACTGCAAAAATCAGTGATCTGCGACGCGGGTTTTACAGATTTCACAGGCCACACCGAGTACCTGGCTGAAAAAACCCACACGCCCCGCGTTGTCATGATGCTGGCCAGCGGAGATTTTCGAGTCGCTTTGGCCACCACCCACCTGCCACTGGCAAAGGTGGCTGAAAACATCACGCAAACGTCGCTGAAAGAAACCCTGGAAATCCTGCTGCACAGCCTGAAATCAGAATTCGGCTGCAACCAGCCCAACGTATTGGTAGCGGGCTTGAATCCGCACGCCGGAGAGTCCGGACACCTGGGGCGCGAAGAAATTGAAGTCATCACGCCAGTGCTTGATGCACTGCGAGAAGCAGGGCACCACATCACCGGCCCACTGCCGGCAGACACCCTGTTTCAGCAAAAGTATCTGGCAAACGCAGACGCCGTGCTGGCGATGTACCACGACCAAGGTCTGCCGGTGCTGAAGTATGCAAGTTTCGGGCGCGGGGTGAACATCACGCTGGGGTTGCCCCTGATCAGAACCTCTGTAGACCACGGCACCGCCCTGGAACTGGCAGGCACAGGAAAAGCCATGCCGGACAGTCTCTTGGCCGCTTACGATCAGGCCTGTTACATGATCAGACATAGAAGCTTGAACGCATGAGCCAACATCAGGCGCGCAAGCGCTTCGGACAGCACTTTCTGGTGGACGAAGGCATTTTGAACAGCATTGTGCTAGCCATACGCCCCGCCCCCCATGAAAACATTGTAGAAATCGGACCCGGCTTGGGTGCCATGACACAGTGGGTCTTGCCTTATGTAGACCAACTGCATGTGGTGGAAATCGACCGCGATTTGGTCAGGCGGCTGCGCCACGGCAAAATGGCAGACAAACTGGTGATACATGAGGCCGATGCCTTGAGTTTCGACTTCTCCAGTCTGCCGCAACCTTTGCGCATTATCGGTAACCTGCCCTACAACATTTCATCGCCACTGCTGTTTCACCTGGCGCAGTTCGCCCACAACGTGGTGGACCAGCATTTCATGCTGCAAAAGGAAGTCATAGACCGCATGGCGGCCAGTCCCGGTAAAAAAGACTACGGGCGCCTGACGGTCATGCTGCAGTCGCGCTATGAAATTGAACATCTGTTTGATGTGCCACCCGAGGCCTTTGACCCACCGCCCCGTGTCATGTCGGCCATTGTTCGCATGACACCGCTTAAAACGCCGTTGCTGCACCCTGAAAAAGCGGGTGTTTTTTCTGCGTTGGTGGCCCAGGCCTTCTCGCAGCGGCGAAAAATGCTGAGAAACACACTGGGCGCCTGCGTACCTGCAGAGGCGTTGGAAGCGGCAGGTTTTGACCTGACGCGCAGAGCGGAAGAAGTAGCGGTGGAAACCTACATTAATTTGGCAAACTCACTGAGCGAATTTCCCGCACAATCAATGTAATAAAACAAGAGTGGCTTGGAGCAGGCATGACGCAGAGTCAGGAGTGGAGTTGGCTGACACCGGGCGGTTATGATCAGGCATTGAACAACGCAACCCCGGATGAAAGCGTTTGCCTCAGGTTGGCAACAACCCACCTGCGGGGCACGGAACCTACGCACAAACGTGCAGCCACGCTGGCAACCCTTTGGATAGAGGCATTGCGCAGCCAGACACCGTCTGCCCTGAGCCTGGAAAACCTGTTGCAAAGCTACCCCATCAGCAGTGTCGAAGGTTTGGCCATGATGCGTCTGGCAGAAGCACTGACCCGCATTCCCGATGAAACCACCGCCCGTCTGCTGATTGCCGACAAACTTGCGCAAGGCAACTGGGCACAGCACGGCGCAGCCACCCAAGGCCTGCTCGCCTGGAGCGACCGCGCCCTCGAGTGGGCTGCAAAAACAGAACAACAATGGCTGGAACAGACACAGCACAACTGGTGGCACAAGCTCAAAGACAAAAGCGTGCGTTTCGCCGCCATGCAGGCACTGCACCGCATGGGCCAGCAATTTGTAGCGGGTGAAAACATCACACAGGCAACGCGCACACTGGCCGGCACACTGAAACAGCCAGACTGCGCCTCCTATGACATGCTGGGAGAAGGCGCGAGATGCCGCTCAGACGCAAAAGCACACTTCGATGGGTATTTCCACTGCATAGAACAACTTGCAGGTAGTGAGGCTGGCATTTCCATCAAACTGTCTGCATTGCACCCGCGGTTTGAAGAAAGCCAGCGGCAACGGGTGCTCAAGGAACTGGTACCCGAGGTGTTCGCGCTGGCCTGTGAATGTGCAGGGCGCCAGTTGTCCCTGACAGTGGACGCTGAAGAATCTGACCGACTGGTACTGACACTGGATGTACTGGAAGCCACCCACCGCCTGCTGGCCAAGCACCCTGAAGAAACCGTCAGGGCCTGGCAAGGCTTCGGTGTGGCGGTTCAGGCCTACCAGAAACGTGCGCTCACGGTAGTGGAAGTGCTGTTGCAACATGCCAAGGACACCGGCAGAAAATGGCAAATCCGTTTGGTCAAAGGCGCTTACTGGGACACGGAAATTACACGCGCCCAGCAGCAGGGCCTTGGCAACTACCCCGTGCTCACAACCCGGGCGGCCACCGACATGAATTACCTGGCCTGCGCCCGCTTTTTAATGCAACAGCGCAAATGGCTCTACCCCATGTTTGGCACCCACAATGCCATGACCCTGGCCTGCGTGCTGGCTTACTCAAACCGCAGCGCTGACACGCCACAACAGCCCTTTGACTTTGAATGCCAACGCCTCTACGGCATGGGCGATGCGCTGTGGGAACAGGTGCGCAAAGACCCCCGCTACGTCCACCTGCCCTGCCGGGTTTACGCACCTGTGGGGCCGCATTCAGATGCGCTGTCCTACCTCATCAGACGCTTGATGGAAAACGCAGCCAACACCTCGTTTGTCTATCAGACGCATCAAGCGCAGGCGCCAACGCAAAGCCTGACCCAAGACCCGCTGGAGATATGTTCGCTCAGAATGTTTGCCCCCAGCGAACAAATTGCCAACCCGCCCGATATTTATCAACACCGGAAAAACGCCACCGGCTACCCGCTGCACAACCGCGATGTGCAACGCTGGGTGCGCAGCAGCCTGAACAACAGCGCAGCGCTGTTGTCGCACTGGCATCAAGTTGCGCAAACGCAGACCCAATACAGTGAGGTGCTAACGCCCCTGCGCGCAGCAAAAAGTGCCTACCCTGCGTGGCGGGCTTGCGACATTGAAACACGCTGCAGTTTGCTAAATGCATGGGCAAACCAAATTGAAACCCGGGCCCATGAAGCGCTTGCACTGTTGGTGGAAGAAAGCCATAAAACCATACGCGACGCATTTGGTGAAATACGTGAAAGCGTAGATTTTTTGCGCTACTACGCTGCTCAAGCGCGGGAATTGTTCAGCCATCCCCAGACACTTAAAGGGCCGTTCGGCGAACGCAACACCTTGCACTACCATCCACGCGGTGTGTGGTTGTGCATCAGCCCATGGAACTTTCCCTTGGCCATACTGACAGGGCAGATTGCGGCTGCGCTGGTGTGCGGCAATACGGTGCTGGCAAAACCGGCGGAACAAAGCACTGCGATTGCAGCCTGGCTGGTTCATCAAGCCCAAGAGGCCGGATTGCCGCAGGGCGTGCTGACACTGCTCAATGCCCGCAGGGAAACCATGGCGGAAGTCATCGCCAACCCCGCTGTGGCCGGGCTGAGCTTTACCGGTTCATTGCACACCGCCAAACGCATAGAACAACAACTGGCGCTGCGCACTGGCGCCATGATTCCATTCATTGCTGAAACTGGCGGCATGAATGTCATGGTGGTGGACAGCAGTGCCTTGCTGGAACAAAGTTGCGATCATATTCTTGAAAGCGCATTCAATCAGGCGGGGCAACGCTGCAGCGCCCTGCGCATTTTGTACGTGCAGAAAGAGGTTGCGCCACGTTTGCTGGAACTCCTAGGGGGCGCGTTGGCGGAGTTGAACATCGGGCAGACACAGTTTCTGGAAACCGACATCGGCCCGCTAATAGACCACGCTGCCAAAGAAAAACTGATGGCGCAATGGGAACACCTGAAAACCTTGGGCAAAGTGTTGGTGGAACCTTCCATGGCACAAGGAACAGAGGGTCAGGCCTGGTTCACACCCGCCATCATTGAAATGCAAACACCCTACCATCAAGAAGAACTGTTTGGCCCGGTGTTGCAAGTGGTGTTGTATGAAGCACAAGACTTTGATCAGGTGCTGGAGCAGATCAGTGAAATGCCTTGGGGTCTGACGCTGGGTTTGCAAAGCAGAATTGACGAGCGCATTGAAAAAATGGCTGACTTGCCCGTGGGTAATTTTTATGTGAACCGCCCCATGATAGGCGCCACCGTCGGCGTTCAACCCTTCGGAGGCCAAGGTACTTCAGGCACGGGTCCGAAAGCCGGCGGACCCAACACCTTGAAGGCGCATTGCACAGAGCGGGTGGTCAGCATCAACACGGCGGCATCGGGTGCCACCGTGGAGTTGCTGACATTGCCCGTGGACAGCCTGAAAATCGGCAACCGGTTTGATGCAGACCTCTGACTGCAAAAGCAGGTTCAGGCTAGGTGGGTTCCAACCGGTGAGACAACGCCGGTGGCAGCAACTTGTACATCACGGGCGTTACAAACCGACCTATCAGTGTTGAGGTGATCAGGCCGCCGATAATGACCCACGCCATCGGGGAATACAAACCCGACTGCTGCAGGGCCAAGGGCAGCAAACCACCAATGGCCGTGGCGGACGTCAGCAAAATAGGCAGAAAGCGAACCTGCCCAGCCTCTTCAACGGCTTCATCAATGCCCTTGCCTTCGTTGCGCAACTGGTTGGTGAAATCCACCAATAAAATTGAATTTTTGATCTCAATGCCTATCAGTGCAATGAAACCCACCATGGCGGTGAAAGACAGCGTATAGCCCGTTAAAAACAACATCAGCAAACCGCCCATCACACCCAGCGGTATGACCATCAACACAATCAAACTGCTTTTGATACTGCCGAATTCCAGAATGAGAATCGCCAGAATACCGAACACGGTGATCAAGATGGCGGTCGAAAAGCCTTCAAAACTGTCTTTTCTGGCGGCCACTTCACCCGCCAGAGAAAACCCGTAGCCCTTGGGAAACGACACCTCGTGAAGTTGCTTTTCAATGGCACGGGTCACTGCTTCGGTGTTGAAACCGGTTTTGGTCTGTGCCGTCAGCAACACCGAACGCTCGCGCTGGTAATGCGAAATCTGGTTGGGAGAAGACGACAATTGCAGGCTGGCCAATTGCGCCAAGGGCACCTGCGCGCCGCCCAATGAAGTGACGTGAAAGCCATCCAGCGCATTGAGTGAACTGCGACCTGTCATGGGGCCTCGCACCACAATCGGATAGGTGTCGCCCTTGGCGTCAGTAAACTCTCCCGCCTTCTGGCCTGCAATGGCCAAACGCACGGTTTGATCGAGCTCCACAGAGGGCACGCCCAGCATGCCGGCCTTTTCGCGGTTCACAGCCAGTTGTAAATCAACACGAGACGCCTTCTGCGGATTCACCACGTTTTGTGTTCCCGGCGTTGCCTCCATGATGGCCTCCAACTTCAAAGACAACTCCCTGAGCATTTCCAGGTCAGCGCCCTGCAAACGAATTGCGATGGGTGCGTCTTGCGGGGGGCCGTTTTCAAACTCCTTCAAAGTAATGTTGGCACCGGGAATACGGTTCAGCGATTCACGCATTTTATCCAGCAGCCGTGGCGTTTTTCCCGGATGGTAATCATGCAACTGCACAAAGATTTCTCCATAGTTGGCCGCCAGTTCGCGCTGAAAAACATTGTAGAAAATTTGCGGATTGCCACGCCCGAGGTTGGACACGGCGTACTGTACTTCTTCATGCGACAACACCACCTGCTCTGCTTGTTTCAGCACTTCATCGGTCTTGGAAAGACTGGCACCATCGGGCAAATTCACTTGAACCAGAAACTGTGGCGTGTCTGCTTTGGGAAACAAGGAAAAACCAATCAGCGGTACCAACAACAGAGACGCTGCAAACAAAACCAGCGATGCCACCACGGTGGTCTTGGGCTTTGCAAGTGAACGTCTGAGCAAGGGCGAATAAAAAACATCAATGCCTGCCATCAAACGCTGCAAGAAAATATTGCCATGTTCGCTTTCAGTTCTTGGCAGTATGCGACTCGCTAAAAACGGAATAATGGTGAGCGCCACAAACAAGGAGGCCAACACGGTGAACACCACAGAAAGCGGCAAGGAGCGAATGAACTTTCCTGCGTTGCCCGGCAACATCAGCAAAGGCAAAAACGCAAACAACAAAGTGGCGGTACAACCCAGCACCGCCAACGAAATTTGCCGTGTGGCCATCAGCTCAGCGGTGGTTCTGTCATAGCCCTGACGCAAAACACGCGAGATGTTTTCAATCACCACAATGGAGTCATCCACCAACAAACCCAAGGCCACCACAAAACCGGCAATGGACAACTGATTCAGTGAGTAACCCGCAAAGTGCAAGGCGGCCAGACCGGTTGCCAGCGAAAGCGGAATGGACACCATGACAATGCCTGCAGCGCGCAGCCCCAAGGGAAGCAAAGTAACAAGCACTAAAACAACTGCGATCAAGAAATCTGCATTCAAGCGGCCCAAACGTTTCTCTACATTTTTTGATTGGTCAAACGCCCACACCAATTCTATGTTGGCAGGCAATTCTTCCTTGAAAGCAGTCACGGCTTTCTCAATGCCTTCTTGGGTATTGAAAATATTGCGTCCGTCTTTTTGGTTGGCCGATACAAACACAGCCCGCTTGCCGTTGATGCGTCCGGTGTAGTCTCTGGATTCATAGTCCCAGGAAACCTGCGCAACATCAGAGACGCGAATGGTTTGTCCCGCCAGTGCACCTTTAAGGCCTGCACCGGCAATAATGGTGTTTTTTATTTCATCCAGAGACTGATAGCTGCCAGAGGTTTTAACGTTAAAGCGTTTGTCGCCCTGCTCCACCGCACCACCCGGAATGTTGGCGTTTTCGCCGCCAATCAGATTCACCACATCGCGGGTTTTCAAGCCGTATTGCGCCATGCGTTTTAAATCAAGCGTCACCCGCAATTCACGTTCCGGGTAAGCCCAGGTCTTGACGGTTCTGACGCCGGAAACACGTTCCAGCAGGTCTTGAAGCCGCTCGGCCACATCGGCCAGTTCCGCGTAACTTGCCGTTTCCGAGGCCAACGCAATTTGTACGATATTCACCAACCCGGGGTTTACCTTCACCACTTCCAGCGACTTCACACCCGCGGGTAGCTTGGGGCGCAGTGCATCCATCTGACGCACCAACTCGTCGTATTTTTTATCCACATCAATGGTGGCAATAAATTCAACAGGCACAAAACTGACACTGTCGCGTGATGTGGAAAACAAGTCTTTGACATCACTTAACTCGTTTATTGCATCTTCAACGGGTTTGGTGACCTGCTGCTCAATTTCCTTGGGGTCTGCACCCGGATAAATGGTGACCACCTGAAACGCGGAGATCGGAAAATAAGGATCTTCGGTTCTGGGAATGGCCATGTAAGAACTCAGGCCGATCAGAATCAGCAAGGCAAACACCACCAAGGTAAATTGATGGTTGCGAATGGAAAATTCAGTGAGTCTCATGGCTTTGCAGTTCCTTTACCGACGCTGACCGCTTCGCCATCTTTCAAGAATGCAGCACCAGACAGCACCACTTGAGCATCAGCAGGCAAAGCCTCTTTTAATGCCACGGTATCGGTGCCAATGAAGGCCACAGCCAATTCCCGTTTTCTGGCCACCGCGCCCGCTTCCAACATGAACACAGAAACCCGGCCTTCACGCGTGTCCACCACCGTGGACAAGGGCAAATAACTCAACATCTGCTTTTCACCACTAACAGGTATCACGGCACGCCCCACCATACCCGCCAGCAAAGCCCTTTTTACAGGGCCATCCGCCAGTTTCAACTCAATGCGGTAGGCACCAGTTCTAGCGTCTGCCGACTGACCGACTTCCAAAATGCTGGCTGGCAGACTGACGTCCGGATAGGCATCAAGCACCACACTGACATTGGCGTCTTTGCGCAACTGAACCACCTGCGCATCCGACAAACCGGAACGGAACACCAAACCCGACCTCAGCGACCCCAGCAACAACACAGGCTGCCCCGGTGCAATGACTTCACCCGCCTCTGCCAAACGCTTCACCACAACAGCGGGAGCACTGGCCAGCAAGCGAGCGGTGCCGCGGTTGAATTGACTGGCGGCAAGACTGGCCTTGGCCAGCGTCTCGGCAGTTTTTAAATTGTCCAATACCTCTTTGGAAACCACTTCCTGCGCAAACAGGCTTTCACCGCGCTGCAAGTCGCGCACGGCTTTGTCGTGCAAGGCTTGCGTCTGGACAACAGCGGCGTCAATCTCAGCACCTTCAAGGGTTGCCAACAGCTGTCCGGGTTTTACAACATCGCCTTCACGCACCAGCACCTGAGCGATAACCCCGCCTGTTTTAAAGCCCAGTTTGCTTTCCTCACGAAACGCCAAACTGCCGCTGCTGCGAATGTCCAATTGGGCTGGCCCTTCAACGGGTGAAACAACATCCACCACGCGCAAGGG
>JBEIKS010000006.1:0-27473 GCA_040379625.1 Burkholderiaceae bacterium | reverse complement strand
GCGTCGTTTCTGGCGGGTGGCGAAATACCGATCATCGTACCTGCCGGCGGCAGTTCAGGCGCATTTACCGTGCAATACAAGGAATTCGGTATTCGGCTGGCGTTTACGCCCACCATTTTGTCCGACAGAACCATTGCGCTGAAAGTGGCACCGGAAGTCAGCGACATAGACAAAGCCAACGGCATCACGCTGGGACAAATCGTCGTGCCGGCCTTGCTGACACGACGGGCAGAAACCACCGTTGAACTGGGAGATGGGGAAAGCTTCGTCATTGGTGGCCTGATCAATCGGAATGTGAGTTCACGTCTGGAGAAATTCCCGATATTGGCGGACCTGCCCATTCTGGGCGGATTTTTCCGAAGCGTGGAATACGACAAACAAGACAAGGAGTTATTGATTATTGCCACCCCCCGTTTTGTAAAGCCGCGTCGCAAAGACGCACCAGCCCTGCCTTTGCCTGGCGGTACGTCCGGCGATGCAAGACCGACCTGGGGTCAGATGTTCCTGCCGTCGTCAGACGGTAGCCTGCCCGGCTTTTCAAAATAAAGGTGCGCGAGATGCCAAGTACCCCAAAGTTACTGCTTCTTACCACCAACGACAGCCACTGGGTTTGGCTAAATGAAGTGTGCGCCGATAAATTTCTGGTGATCAAGGAATCAGGCAATTTTCAAAGCGTCGCGCAACGTGTCAATTTGGTGGCACCCCAACTGGGCATTGTCGATTTCACAGCACAGGCCGATTTCGATCCGCAAACGGTGGTGGATCAGTTGCGCACCATAGAACCCAAGTTACCGATATTGGCGCTGGGAAGAAAATCCACCTCTGAAATGGTGATGATCGCCCTGCGCTCCGGCGCCCGCGACTTCATCGACATCGAAGCGTCGCACGCCGATGCCATCAACACGTTTGCGCATGTGCTGGAACGCTCAGAAGCCCCTGTCAAACAGCAGGAAGGCCACGCCATTGTGGTGCTTGGTGCACGTGCAGGCGTTGGTGCCACTACTTTTTCAGTCAACCTGGCGGCACAGCTTAGAAAACAAACGGGGGTAGAAACCCTGATGCTGGATTTTGGCCTGCCCTTGGGCGACGGCTTGATTCATTTACCCTGCGATGAAAAGCAAGGCTCCATGGACTTCGTGGAATGCGTCAGAAACCTTCGTCGCTTCGATTCCAACCTCGCCAGAACCGCGTTCAGACGCAATGCAGACTCTGGTGTGGCCCTGCTCTCGCTGCCAAAAAATGTGAACGATCTCAGAGAAATTTCTTCGCAAGACGCACTGAAGTTCTTGAACCTGATCAAATCTTTTTTCGGCAACGTCGTGGTTGATTTATGCGGTTTCAGCAACAATGATTTCGTTGCCAACCTGCTCTACACCGCAGACACCATTGTAATGATTACCGACCAATGTGTACCCAAAGTGGTGTCTTGTTCGGAACTGATGAAAGCGCTCAATGACCGGGGTGTAACACCAGACAGAATCAACTTGTTGGTCAATCAGTACGACCCGTCTCTGGCATTGAGTGCCTCCAACATTGCAAGCAAGCTCAACGCAAAGCGATTCTTCACGCTGCCCAGTCGGCGCTCAAGCCTCATCAGTGCCGTTAATCTTGGGAAAGTGCTGAGTCTGGCCGATCCCCGTGATCCTTACAGCAAAGGCATTGAATCACTGGCCACCGAGTTGGGTTTGCTGGGGCAAACTGCCCCGGTTAGCCTGCTTGATAAAATCAAGCAATGGAGGAAGGCGTGAGCGACATTCTGTTCGGCGAAGATCCGGTATTCCAACCGGAACGGCCCAGTCCAGCAGAAACAAAACCGACTGCGCCTAAATTGGGTGCGGCGGTCTCAATTACACCAACCCCGGCAAGCGACGGCTTGCTGTTTGGCAGCACCACAGAGCAACAGCATCAGCACAACGAAGTGCTGCAAAACGTGCGCGAAATGGCGCATGAACACATTCTCAGCCTGATCGAAAAAAAAGGCGCTTCTTTCGGCAGACTCGATGCCATGGGGGTGCGCGACTTCATTGAAAGTGAAGTTCAGTCTTTTATTTACACCCAGCAAATACCGCTCAACGATGCTGAAGTAAATTCAGTGGCCGATGCGCTGATCAAGGAGATTTCCGGTTTCGGCCCCCTTGAAGATTTACTGAGCGACCCCGCCGTTGAAGACATCATGATCAACGGCTTTAAAGATGTGTATGTATCGCGCCACGGAAAAATGCAGCGGGCTACAACGCGCTTCATTGACAATGCACACCTGTTGCGGATTATCCGTCGAATACTGGCACCCATAGGCAGGCGACTGGACGAGTCTTCACCCATGGTGGATGCGCGTCTGCCCGATGGCAGCCGCTTGAACGTGATTATTGCCCCACTGGCCCGCGATGGTGTGGTGGTCAGTATCCGGAAATTCCGGGCCGCCCCTTTGACGCCCGAAGAAATGATGGCCTTGGGCGCGTACAACCGCCCTGTCATGGAATTGCTGCAAGCCGCAGTGCGTTCACATTGCAACTTGGTGGTGAGCGGCGCTACCTCCACAGGCAAAACCTCCATGCTCAATGTACTGGCCGAGTTCATTCAACCCGGCGAGCGCATTATTACCGTTGAGGACACCGCAGAGCTGCGCCTGAACCACTCGCACGTGGTGCGATTGGAAAGCCGCCCCGGTGGTCAGGAAGGAGCAGGCGCAATCAGCATTCGCGAACTCGTCAAAAACAGCTTGCGGATGCGCCCGGACCGCATTGTGGTGGGTGAGGTACGCGGCGCAGAAGTGCTGGACATGTTGCAAGCCATGAGCACCGGACACGATGGCTCCATGGGCACCATTCACGCCTCCACGCCACGCGACTGCATACAACGGCTGGAAATGCTCTCCGGCTTTGCCGGCTTCACAGGCAGCGAGGCCAGTTTGCGCAGGCAGATCGGTTCGGCGCTGGACATCATTGTTCAGATTGCACGGCTACCCTCCGGCAAACGGCGGGTGGTCAATGTCACCGAAGTGGCAGGCATGGCGGACGACAACATCATTCTCCAAGATCTGTTTCGCTACGAAGGCAGACTCAGCAGTGACGGTCAAGAGGTGGACGCCTGGGTCCCCATGGTGCCGTATCCGAAAAACTCCAAGATTTCTAAAATCAGACTCACATGAGCAGCTTTGGCCTCATATTGATTGGCGTGGCCTTCATGATGATAGGCGCAGGTCTTTATTTGATCGATAAGGGCATGAGGGACGCTGCAACCCAGCAAACGTTGGGGCGTCTGGAAGAAGCCATGCGGGTGAAGAAAAAATTCGAACTCTCAGAGAACGACCCGCTGAAGAAAAAATACATTCCCAGGTTTTTCACCGACACCCTGATCTCCGCCGGTTTGAAAACCGACAACCGCACCCTTTCGCTGCTGCTAGCCGGACTTGTGCTGCCAGCCCTTGTGCTCAGCCTGGTGCAAGGAGTTCTGGCCTTGTTTGGTGCCCTGATGCTGGAAAGCCTGCTGTTCGTGGGTTGGCTGCTGATGCGCCAACGGGCGAGGCGCAAACGCATTATTGAACAGTTACCGGGGTTTATTGATGCGGTGTCGCGTATCAGCGCAGTGGGCTACAGTTTGAACATTGCATTCAACTCAGCCGTTGAGATGGCGGAACAGCCTTTGAAGGCCTCTTTGAGCGTCACCTTGGATATGCAGCAGGCAGGCCTGGAACTGGACCAATCCATGGGGCGAATTGCAGCCATTTACGGACTCACCGAATTTCGCCTGATGGCCAGCATTATTTCACTGGCCATGAACTATGGCGGCAAGTCAGACATCCTTTTAAGCCGTTTGGGTCAGTACCTTCGCGACCGCGACCAGCATTACAAGGAAATGCTTGCCATGTCCTCCGAGGCGCGCATGTCAGCCGTTATTTTGGCAGGCCTTACACCGTTTGTGGTGGGGGTGATGCTGGTCATCAGCCCAGGCTACCTGATCAGCATGTGGAACGATGAAAGCGGCGCCACCATGCTGATTGCCGCCACCAGCCTGCAGCTCTTGGGTATGTACCTGATGATGCGCATGGTCAAGAATTTCTGAGGAAACAGCCATGGACCTGATGGACAATCTGCTGTTCAAACTTGGCATCATTATTTTGGGCGTAACCCTGCTCGCGCTGGCCGTTGGTATTTTTCTGCATGCACAGCGCGCTCAAATCATCAACGAGCGCATTGACCACTTGGTCACGGAAAGGCGCCGGGTACAAATTACCGGCAGAGGCGCCCGCCTGCTCAAGGCCTCCAGCATTACAGAGTCGTTGGACCAGATCGGCGAGGTCATTGAAAAAACCGGTGTTCTGAAATACATGCTGGATGCCGAGGAAAGGGCCTTGCTGGGCAAAGCCGGTCTGGGCACCGAGCAATGGACGGTGCGCTACACACTGACCCGCTCCGCGCTGGCAGTCGCAGGTTTATTGCTGGGCTATTTCTGGTTGGGTGCCGACAGTCAGGGCACCTGGCTGTTTCTGATTCTGCTCAGCAGCGCAGGTGTGGGCTACATGAGTTTGAAATGGTTGCTGCAAAGTTTGGCCGAAGGCCGGGAAACCGCTTTCGAAAAAGAACTGGTGGCCTTGGTGGACATCCTGCGCTTGCTGTCCGGCGTGGGCATGAGCACCGACCAAGCCATAGACATTGTTTCCAGCCAATTGCGCGAACTGGTGCCCATCACCGGAAAACTGTTGAACGCAGCCAGACCGCAAGTGCAATCAGGCGTCACTTGGCTGCAAATTTTAAGAAAAATCAACCAGACCTACACCAGCCAGGATTTCAAGGCTTTCATTACCGTGATTGAGCAAATCGAAAAATACGGTGGTGCAGTGCAGGAACCACTCAAGCTGTTTGCCGAACGCATGGTTGAAAAGGAAAGGGCCAATTCCAAAGAGCGCATGGGTAAGCTGTCTGTAAAACTGACAGGCATCATGGTGCTGACCACCCTGCCCGCCTTGCTGATCATTACCGGAGGCCCGGGCATTATTTCCCTGCTGAACAATTTGGGGCGCCTTTGAAATGAATACTGCACTCACAAACAAACGCGTGTCTGTGGCATTAATGTGCCTGTTTTTGTCAGCTTGCTCCTCTTTTAGCAAGCAAATGGCAGAGAACAAAAACCGCAATACCGCAGATTATGCAGATCAGGCCGCGCCCTTGTTAAGCCCCGAGCAACAGAAGGAACAGGAGCGCAAGCTGCAACTCAAGCTGCTGGCGCAAATGATAGACCAAGGCGCCTACTACGCAGCGCTGGCCCACAGCGATGCCTATGAAAAAAGCTGGGGTGCTGACCCGCAGGCAAAACTGTTGAAGGCCGACGCACTGCGATTAACCCAGCAACTTGAGCCAGCCAGCCAGTTGTATCAGGAACTTGTCATAGCAAATGCAAAAACCAGACCCCAAGCGCTGCACGGGTTGGGGAAGGTTGCAGCGCAAAAAGGGCAATGGAAAACGGCTGAAACGCAATTTTTGCAGGCGCTGAAAGACGCACCGCTCAATGCCGCCGCCTACAACGACCTCGGTTTGGTTTATTTAATGCTCAACCAACGCGATGCCGCCTTTGTCGCCCTTAAAAAAGCCGATGAACTGGACCCCGAGCGGACACAAGCAAAAGCCAATCTGGCCTTGTTCGCTGCAATTTACAACGAAGACGCCATGTTTGAGGTTCTTTCCGGCCAATTGGCCTGGAAACCTGAGAACAAGGCGGCAGTGAAAACGCAGGCCTTGAAAATACGCAGCGCGCACAGCAGCGCCCGCCCCTTGGACACCAATGTATTGGCCGACAAACACAATGTCAGGAATTAAACAGATGAAAAATACACTGCTGATTTTGGCCCTGATGGTTCAAGTAAGCACCCTTGCCACAGCGCAAACACCGGCGGCAGAAAAAGCCCAGACGCCTGACGCACTCAGCGTGGGCAGCAGCACCCGTGCCTGGCTGGAAGAACAACGTTCGGACACCAACCGCGCGCCAGCGGAACCCTACCCCGCCCAACGAGCTGCCCAGTCTGTTGTCAAGTATCTCAGCGGTGCGGACGCAGCCAACCCATCGGCCGCCAACAACTCTTTCAAGGCCAGTTCCAATGCAACGGGCAGCAGCCGCTGAGATGTTCATCAACATGCGCATTCCCAGCCGGCAACGCGGCGGCATTCTGGTACTGGCCTTGTTTGGACTGGGTATTGCGGTTTCTTGCTTCACGGCCTTGGGTTTGGGGCAAATGATGTGGCAGAAGCGGGAAATTCAAAAAATTGCCGATGTGGCTGCACGCACAGCAGCGTCACAACTGGGCGACTTTCCTGCGTTCAGTACCGCCAGAGAAGTAGCCACCAACAACGGGCTGAGAACCTCGGACACCCTGACCTTCGACTGCCCCACCGACCCCGACAACATTGCCACGCAAGCCTGCAGCAGCGGCGCCACCAATAGCCGTGCCGTGGTTTTGCGAACCGTCAAACCTTATTTTTTTGCAGCAGACACGGTACTGCGTGCCAGTGCAACAGCGCAACCCTCACCGCTGATAGTCGCCACCATTTCAAACAGTCTGGTCACACTGAACACCGCCCAGTCGGCCTTGCTCAACGGGATGATCAACGCAATTGGCGGGGGTAACATCAACTTGTCTGCAGTGAGTTTTCAAGGCCTGTTGAACAATACCGCCACCGTGAATGTTCTAGACCTGACCAATGCATTGGGCCTGGCAAGCGTTACGGATCTGGTCAATACAACAGTAAACTTGGGCGATTTTCTGAACCTGGCAGCAGGCATCGCAAAAGGAGCCGACCTCAGTGCAGCACAAGTCACCTTGAGTGCGTTGCGTGTGCCCTTGAATGCAGTCACCTTGCCTTTGGGCAGGCTGCTGAAACTGGACATCGGGCAAGTTGATGCGGTCAATGCAAACATCAACTTGGGCGACCTTTCCATTACCGGCATTCTGGCTGGAGCCACCGGCAGGGCTGTTAACTTGAATTTGGGCATTCCAAACATCACTGCAGTGAAAGTCTATGTCACTGAACCACCACAAATTCTGGTTGCCAGAAAAAAACCGGGCGTCAGCCCAGTGGGCTTCATCAGAACCGGACAGGTCAAAGTGGAAATCAATTTTTTGCAAAACGGGCTTTCTGTCGGGGGGTTGATTACCGCACTTAAAGGCGGCATTTACCTGCAAGTCGGTGGTGCCGAAGCCACGGTAAACGACATTCGCTGCAAAATGCCCCGCAGCAACAACCAAACCCTGATCACCACAAAAAGCTCGCTGGCCTTGCTGTGCCTTTCAGACAAGCCCGCCAACTTTGCAGACACCAGCACCACACCCATTACCTGCGGTGCCAAAGCAACTCTGGCAGAAGTCAATGTGGGCGGATTGGTCACGGTTCAAGCCAAATTGTTGGCACAGGCCACCGGTCAAAGCACAGGTGCCACCGCCACACTGACGGGCAAGCCGCCACCCGCCTACACCATACCGGGTTCAAGCGGTAGCGCACTGAGCAATTTGGTAAGCCAACTGGTGATAGAGCCAGAGATCGGTTCAAACGGTGTGTTGGGCGGACTGTTGTCACTCACGCTGGGACCTGTGTTAAGTGTTGTTCAGTCCACCCTGATTCCTGTGGTGAAAACCGCCCTGTCGCCCATCCTGCTGGCAGTGGGCACCTTGCTGGACAGCATTTTGGCGATTCCCGGTATTTCAGCCAACAGTTCCGTGTTTGAGGTTCAAACGCTGGATTGCAGTTCAACACGGCTAATTCAGTAAAACAACGCGCAATCAAACCATGAGTGAATCAAACTGGAAAACAAGGCTGGCCTCTTCTTTGGTGGGTCAAAACATAGCCACCGAGGGCGATTTGCTGGCTGCGCAGCAGACCATCAGAATGCTGGAAGCAGAGCTTCAATCAGGCAAAGACCGTGAAGCTGCGCTAAAACTTCAGCATGAAGAAGCGCTGCACTTTGTTCTGAACGAACATCAAAAAGGGGTCAATAAGCTTTCCCAAAGTCAGAAACAGACAGAAACACGACTGCAACAAACACTCAATGAACTCAGTACGCTAAAAACCCGGTTCAATACCCACCTGGGGCAACAAGCCGTAGAAAACGAACGGCTGCTGCAACAAATGAACTGGCTGTCAGGCACCATCGCCCACGATCTGCGAACCCCCATACGCGCCATTGATGCCTATACGTTTTTTCTTGAGGATGATCTGGGTGCACTGCTGACCGAAGACGCAAAAAAGTCGCTGTCTGAGGTGCGCAGGAACGGTCACAGAATGTCGGTGCTGGTGGAAGGCCTGCTGGAATACATGCGCATTTCCGTGGCCCCCGTGACACCAGAGCCCATAGACTGCGGCAGTTTCATTTTGCCATTGCTGCAAGCCCACGACTTTACCCATGCCTGCACATTGTCGGGCAGCAGTTTTACTGTCAGCGCCGACAAAGCCACTTTCAAAAAAGCCCTGGAAGCCTTGCTGGAAAATGCTCAGAAGTTTTCTGCACGCGCTGAAAACCCGAGCATCAGTGTGCTGATGAACGCCGAACAACGCAGCCTTGAAATACGCGACAACGGTGTTGGCTTCAACGTGGAACACAGCAATAAACTGTTCCGCCTGTTTCACCGCCTGCATGGCAACGATGAATTTCCTGGAGAAGGTGTGGGACTTTGCTTGGCGCAACGGGCGATTCAGCGGTTTGGTGGCGAACTCAGCTTGCACAGGGATGGAGGGCTGACTTTAGCGAAAATTTTCTTCGGAAACCACCCTCATGGTGATTAACGACCGCATTTCCGGGAACTTTACCTACATTTTTGCAAGCAATGGTTAATTTTCAAGGGAAACTTGGTTTTTATCGAAGGATGGGCCCTGATGCCTTTGAGCCAATATACTCAGACGAGCCATCTGAGAAAGTTTTGAGCATGCAACCCATGATTTTGAGAGCCAGTGAAGAAGCCTATCTGGCAGACAACGCTGGTGCCGAACAACAGGCCCAAACACAAACCCTGTTCCCCTTCGATGAGAAGCTGGAAGAGGCCTTGTGCAAGTTGGTCGCATTGGTGAATGAACAAAACAAACCCGAGATACGCGCAGCTTTTGGTGAAATGCTGAACTACGTGGACACGCTGGAGCGCGAGGTCAAGCGTCAGTTTGAGCAAAAGTCCAAGCAACTGAGATGGACTACCTCGGGTGTGTTCACGCTCAATGAAATCAGCGTTTGCTCTTCACTGAACACCAAACAAACAGACATGCACTGAAACCCATCAGCAACAGCGTCCAGGTGGGCATGTGCAAGCCCATGACAGGCGGATACGGTGTGGAACACAAACCGTCCGCCTTCAGCAACCAAGGCAGCTGTTGTACCAGCCACAGCGCGTTAATTTGAGTTTCCAGCGGATCAATGCCGCAAGACACCTTGGGGTGCGCTATGACCCACACATGGTAGGCCGCCACCCCAAAACCGCCAAAAGCACTTAAAAGGCCGAAACCTAGCGCGCGCTTGCGCCCTGCTTCGGAACGCACCAACAACGCCAGCAAGGCACACACCAGTACCGCCACAAAGGCGAGCCGCTGCATAATGCACAAAGGGCACGGCTGCCAGTCAAGCACATGCTGAAAGTACAGCGCAGCGCCCAAGGCGCCGGCGCACAGGGCAACCAAGAGAGGCAAGGCCCACAAATCGGTTTTTTTCACGTGGAAACCTTCAGGCCTGCGCCAGCAGCACATCAAGTTTTCTGGCGTCAGCCACAAAGGCCCTGATACCCTCAGACAATTTATCGCAAGCCATGGCATCTTCATTCAGGCCAAAGCGAAAGCCTGCTTCGTTTTGCGCGAATGTTTCCTTGTTTTGCGACTGTGCCCAAGCCTGGCTTAAGACCGGCTGTACCTGATCACCCGGCATATCTGCCAGCTGGGCCAGCAAATCAGGGCTGATGGTGAGTAAATCGCAGCCCGCCAAGGCTAGAATCTGACCAACATTGCGAAAACTCGCCCCCATAATTTCAGTGGCGATGCCCTGCTGCTTGTAATAGGCATAAATCCGGCTGACCGACTGCACACCCGGATCATTGGCGCCGGACATCTGCACCTCATTCCACTGCGAACCGGCCTGTTTTTTCGCCCAGTCGTAAATTCGCCCGACAAACGGGGAAATCAGCTTCACGTTGGCATCAGCGCAAGCCACCGCCTGAACCATGGAAAACAGCAAGGTCAAGTTGCAATGAATGCCCTCCTGCTCAAGAATTTTCGCGGCTTGTATGCCTTCCCAAGTGGCGGCAATTTTGATGAGTACCCGCTGGGCATCCACCCCTTGCGCCTTGTACAGCGCAATCAGATGACGGGCCCGCTGCAAAGTGGCCTGAGTGTCAAATGACAAACGCGCATCCACTTCCGTGGACACCCGCCCGGGAATGATCGCGAGAATTTTCTGCCCAAACGCCACCAGCAGGTGGTCTGTCAGCGCTTCAATGGACGCACCGGGATGCTCAGCCTTGACGGCCTGCATCAAGGCTGCATATTCCGGCTTTTGCACCGCCTTTAAAATCAATGAGGGGTTGGTGGTCGCATCGCGGGGAGAAAAGGCGGCCATGGATTGAAAGTCGCCCGTGTCGGCAACCACAACCGTAGAGGTCTTCAGGGTATCTAGCGCATTCATGTGCCGTGTTCCTTAAAAATGAGTTGCTTGCCGGTTCGGCTGGCGTTTTAAACTGCGGCGGCTTGAACCGACATGTCGGCTGCCTTCACCCGTTTGGGCAAGGGCGTGAGCTTTAAAATCACCACCAACCAGACCAAGGTTAAAACTGCAATGGCAATGAACACCTGTTCGCTGCCGAAATGCTTGGAGACCCAACCGCCCAGCCACCCCCCTAAAAACAGTCCCAGCGCCTGCGTGGTGTTATAAACACCCAGCGCAAGCCCCTTGGACTGCGGCGGGGCCACCCGGGAAACCCAGGAAGGCAGCATGGCTTCCAGCAAGTTGAAGCTGACAAAATAAACCACCAGCAAACCCACCAACAACCAGAATTGCTGGGTTGCAAACGCAAACAGCGCCTGCACCGCTGCCATGGCAGCCACAGACAACAATTTCACGACTTTGGTCTTACCCTTTTTTTCCGCCCAGATCATGGGGGGAATCATTAAGACAAAAGACAGCAGCACCACCGGCAAATACACTTTCCAATGCTGTTCCACCGGCAAGGCGCCTGCAGATAAAAGCAAACTCGGAATAACAACGAACATCGCCATTTGTGTCAGGTGCAGGGTAAAAATGCCCACGTTCAGACGCAACAAGTCGGGTTGAAACACCACTTGCTGCCAGGGAACCGGTTTTTTTTGCTGATTGGCCAAGGCCTGCTTCACCTCGGAGGGTAAATCAGAAGGTAGCCGGTTGATTACCACCCAAATGGCGCAGACGCACAAACCTGCGGTGAGCAGAAACAGGCCGGACATGCCCACAGCGCTGTACAAAGCAGGCGCACCCGCCAAGGAAACCGCAAAGGTCAGACCGATGGAGCCACCTATCATGGCCATGGCCTTGGAACGCACTTCGTCGCGGGTCAGGTCGGCCAGAAATGCAGTGACTGCCGCAGAAATGGCACCCGCCCCCTGCAAGGCCCGCGCAAACACCAGTTGCTCAAGGCTGGGCGCATAGGCGGCCCACAAAGAACCGGCCGCAAACACCACCAAACCCGCCACAATGACGGGTTTGCGCCCCAGTTTGTCCGAGGCCCAACCCATGGGAATCTGCAAACAGGCTTGTGTCAGGCCGTAAATGCCCAAGGCCAGACCCACCATCGTGAGGTCGCTGCCTCCCGGCATACCCCGGGCGTGCACTGCAAGCACAGGCAAAATCATGAAGAGACCCAGCATTCGCAAAGCAAAAATACTGGCCAACCATCCCGCAGCGGAGCGCTCCAGCGGGGTCATGCGCATTGAATCTGGGGACAAAGGAACATCCATCGAAAGGGCTAACCCAGGGGCACAGCGCCCGAAAGGTTGAAAAACTCTATATTATCAGGTTGCTTAAGCTCTCACGCAGTGTTGAAACCCAATGAAGGACCTCATCCGCATCCGCGGTGCCCGTACCCACAACCTAAAAAACATCTCGCTTGAACTCCCCCGCAACCAATTGGTTGTGATCACGGGGCTGTCAGGATCGGGAAAATCGTCGCTGGCTTTTGACACCTTGTATGCCGAAGGACAGCGCCGTTACGTGGAAAGCCTGTCGGCTTACGCGCGGCAATTCCTGCAACTCATGGAAAAGCCGGATGTCGACATGATCGAGGGGCTGTCACCAGCCATCGCCATTGAACAGAAAGCCACCAGCCACAACCCGCGCTCAACGGTGGGTACCGTCACGGAAATTCACGACTACCTGCGACTGCTGTTCGCCAGGGCCGGTGTTCCGCACTGCCCCGAACACAACATCACCCTGAGTTCGCAAACCGTTTCTGAAATGGTGGACAGCATTCTGGCCTGGCCGGAAGACACTCGACTGATGATACTGGCCCCGGTGGTCACACAACGCAAAGGCGACCACACCCACCTGTTTGACGACCTGCGCGCCCAAGGTTTCGTGCGTGTTCGCCTGGCCGTGGGCAACGAAGCGCCCGTGCTCACCGAACTTGATGCCCTGCCCGTACTCGACAAACAGCAAAAACACTCGATTGATGTGGTGGTAGACCGCCTGAAAGTGCGCCCGGATGCGCGGCAGCGTCTGGCTGAAAGCTTCGAAACAGCGCTGCGTCTGGCCCAAAGCAAAGCCTTGGCCGTGAATCTGGACACCAACGCGCAAAGCGTGTTTTCCAGTAAATTTGCCTGCCCTGTTTGCGACTACAGCCTGGCCGAACTCGAACCCAGACTGTTTTCATTCAACAACCCGGCGGGCGCCTGCACACGTTGCGACGGCATTGGCCTGGAACAATTCGTAGACCCCAAGAAAGTCGTCACATTCCCAGACCTGAGCCTGGCCGCCGGTTGCATCGCCGGCTGGGACAGACGCAATCCGCTGTACTTCCAGATGCTGCAAAGCTTGGCCATCCACTATGAATTCGATGTTGAACTGTCTTGGAACGACCTGCCGCAAGCCGTGACGAACGCAATTTTGTATGGCTCCGGAGACGAGGTCATTACGTTCACGTATTTGTCCGATCGCAGCGCACCGGCCGTAAAGCAACATCCGTTTGAGGGCGTCATCAACAACCTGCAACGCCGCTAGAAGGAAACCGACTCCAACGTGGTGAAAGACGAGTTGGGCAAACTGCTCAGCATGCGTCCCTGCCCGGAATGCGGTGGCTCGCGCCTCAAAAAAGAGGCTCGCTGCGTCACCATCGGCGAAGCCCATCAAAAACGCGACTTGCACAGCGTGGCCGGCTTGCCCATCAACCAAGCTCTGCAATATTTCAAGGAACTCGACCTGCCTGGCGCGCGCGGCCAAATTGCAGAACGTATTTTGTCGGAAGTGAAATCGCGCTTGCAGTTCCTCAACAACGTCGGCTTGAATTACCTCAGCCTGAACCGCTCTGCAGACACACTTTCAGGAGGAGAATCGCAGCGCATACGCTTGGCCAGCCAAATCGGCTCTGGCCTGACCGGCGTGATGTATGTGCTGGACGAACCCTCCATCGGATTGCACCAACGCGACAACGACCGCCTCATAGAAACCCTGAAGCGCCTGCGCGACCTCGGCAACTCCGTGTTGGTGGTCGAACACGACGAAGACGCCATTCTGGCAGCCGACATGGTGGTGGACATGGGTCCGGGCGCTGGCGAAGCCGGTGGCCATGTCATTGCCATCGGCACACCGAATGAAATTGCACAAAACACAGAATCACTGACCGGACGCTACTTGTCCGGCCACCTGGAAATTGCCCTGCCCCAACAGCGCCGCAGTATCAATCCGGAAAAAATGCTGACGGTACAGGGCGCCACAGGCAACAACCTAAAAAATGTCACTGTGCACATTCCAGTGGGCGTATTGGTTTGTGTCACCGGCGTTTCCGGCTCGGGCAAGTCAACGCTGATCAACGACACCTTGCTGGTGGCCGCAGCACGCACCCTCAATGGCGCGCAAAGCGACCCCGCACCTTACGAGGCCATCAATGGTTTTGAACATTTCGATAAAGTCATTGCGGTAGACCAAAGCCCCATCGGCCGAACGCCGCGCAGCAACCCTGCCACCTACACGGGTTTGTTCACACCCATCCGCGATTTGTTCGCGGGCGTTCCAATGGCGCGCGAACGTGGCTATGACACAGGCCGCTTCTCCTTCAACGTGAAGGGCGGCCGTTGTGAGGCCTGCCAAGGCGATGGCGTCGTCAAAGTTGAAATGCACTTCCTCCCAGACCTTTACGTAAACTGTGATGTGTGCCACGGCAAACGCTACAACCGGGAAACATTGGAAGTACGCTACCGCGGCTTGAATATCGCTGAGGTGCTGAACCTGACAGTAGAGCAGGCGCTGGAGGTATTCTCTGCAGTTCCCACCATTTCGAGAAAACTGAAAACGCTGGTGAATGTGGGCCTGGGTTATGTTCGTCTGGGTCAATCAGCTACCACCTTGTCTGGCGGCGAGGCGCAGCGTGTAAAACTCTCGCTGGAACTTTCCAAGCGCGACACAGGACGCACGCTCTACATCCTGGATGAACCCACCACCGGTCTGCATTTCCACGACATTGCGATGTTGTTGAAAGTCATTGGTGAACTGGTGGAAGCGGGCAACACAATGGTGATTATTGAACACAATCTGGACGTGATAAAAACCGCTGACTGGATTATTGACATGGGACCGGAAGGTGGTGACGGTGGCGGTCAAATGATTGCTGAAGGCACGCCTGAGGAAGTCGCAAAATGCGACCATAGTTTCACTGGCGTGTATCTGGGGCGAATTCTTCAGTCGCAACGCGAGCGCAAATCGGAGCGTTCTTAAAATCTAAATTCGGGCGGCTCATTCGGACGGCCCACTCATTTGAGCCTCTCGGTGACTGCAGTTGCTTATCCCTGGTTGCGGGCGGCTCATTCGGGGGCCTCGTTCGCTTCAGCTTCTAGGTGACTGCAGTTGCTTATCCCTGGTTGCGGGCGGCTCATTCGCTGATCCCTTCTCCGCTCTGACGGTCTTGGCGCTCGGCCCAATGGGGCACTCGCTGCACCTCGCCGAAGTCGCCTGCGGCGACTCGGTCTCGGTTGCGACCGTTGCGAGGTCGAAGGGGCGAATGGCCTGAATGCCCGCAACCAAGGATAAGCAACTACATTCACCGGCTGAGTGAAGCATGGAACCAAAATAGAAAATGTACAACCGACACCGCGTAACAACGAACTTGAAGAACAGTCGGCACAACTAAACAAGTCTTCAAGCTTTCCCACATCAACAACAATAAAACACAATCAATAAAACCCCGTGGTTTCAACTAAAAAACTGCTGACAACACGCCATTCGCTTAACTAAAAAAGCATCCATTAAGCCTGAGCCAACCACAACATCAACTACGCGGCTCATGTCTGAAATAATGCGCAAACCCACCCGCGTAGTCGCCCACATGTGCCTGGGATTTTTTTCCAAAAACCTACAACATGTGCCGGAAAAGGTGCCTGAAGGGGGATGGGGTCAGACTCCTGCGGGTCGGGACTTGAGACAGACAGTCAGACCATTCTCCCCTTCGACCCCGCAACGGTCGCAACCGAGACCGAGTCGCCGCAGGCGACTTCGGCGAGGTACAGCGAGTGCCCCATTGGGCCGAGCGCCAAGACCGTAAGGGCCGAGAAGGGATCAGAGAATGAGTCGTCTGTGGCAAGTCCCGACCCGCAGGAGGAATGCCCACAGGACGAAGAATTACAAGAGCAGGAACAGGAACAAAAAAACCAACATAAGAAAAGTATGAAAAGTACGCAAACATTTACAATGACAATCTCGTCACGCACCCCGCCGCCCCCAATGATCATCGATATTTATTATCCCCACTGGAGTTTGGGTCTTCGCTACGACGTGCAAATTTTGAGCGTAGTCCTGAAAAATATACTTGGTGACCAACACCAGATCAGGTGCTATGGGATAGGCCCTAAAGTTTACAGGGACGCAGGGAATACAAAACAGATATTTGAAAAGCTTAACGAGACTGGCGACATTGCCATTTTCCTTGAACGTATTTTTAACCGCGACTTTCTGAAAAACTATTCACAACGCATCTTCATACCCAACCCTGAATGGTTTCTCGAACCCAGCGTAACGGTTCTCCCACTGCAAATTGATACGGTGTGGCACAAGAGTCGAACATCATTGGAAACTTTTAAAAAACGCTACCCTGACATCAAGCATTATTTCACTGGTTTCACCTCCAAAGACCCTAAGATACAAGCTCAAGATTACAACTCATTTGCCCATTTTCGAGGTAAATCGCAACATCGAAATACCCAAAAGTTATTGAATATTTGGTCCCGTCGCCCCACCCTTCCACATATTCGAGTACAGCTCTACGGACCGGATGCCAATGTACAACTCCCATTCTGGATGTCCCACGGAAACATTTCCTTAATGATGGGTTATTACAAAGAACACGCAGATTATTTCAAGGCGCTTGCAGAAAGCGGCATACACTTTTGCACCTCTGAAGTAGAAGGCTTCGGACACTACATCAATGAAAGCCGCGCCATGGGCGCACTCATTGTCAGTACAGACGGCTCCCCCATGAATGAACTGATCAACCCAACTTATGGCTTTCTGATTCCCAGCCACAAGCAAATTGAACAACACGCCGGAACCCGATACCAAGTAGAAGAGGACGCAATAGAAAATGTCATTGAGCAAGTACTCAGCATCACACCAACAGACAGAAAAGAACGCGGCATGCTCGCACGACAAGCTTTTTTAAAAGACAGACGACAATTCCAGAACAGAATTGCCGAATTTTTTGAGCACGAAAAAACAACAACACAAAATTAAACACAAAAAACAACAACCACATCAAACCAACACCAACAACAACCACATCAAACCAACACCACACAGACACCAAAAACGTGCCAACCACAGCACCCACTACGCGGCACAAACCTTAAACACAGCCCCAACCCTGCCCGCGTAGCCGTACCGCGGTGATTGGGTTTATTTTGGCCCCACGGTGCCGACAGTGCGATGGTTTACGCGCCCCTGCAGGACAGAGCCTGCGGCAGACAGTCAGACCATTCTCCCCTTCGACCCCGCAACGGTCGCAACCGAGACCGGTTCGCCACAGGCGTATCCGGCGAGGTTCAGCGAGTGCCCCATTGGGCCGAGCGCCAAGACTGTCAGGGCAGAGAAGGGATCAGAGAATGCGTCGTCTGTCGCAGGCTCTGACTTGCAGGCTCCAACCAACCCACAAACCAACCAAAAATCAACCCAACCGCCGCACCCACCACACCAAAAAAACAATATTCAACACCCCACTCACAGCCACCACCTGCAACGCATTGAACCCCACGCTCAACAACCCGATGGTAGCCACCGCCCCAGCCACCATGTAGAACGCATTCATAATGTTGTTCGCAGCAATCGCACTCGAGGTTGCATCTCTCGGGCTTTCCTTCTGAACCAAGGTGTAGAGCGGCACAATGAACAAGCCACTGAAGATACCAATCAAGCTTAAATCCAGCATCGCCCACTGAGCGTTACTCAAGCCCAGGTGTATTGAGAAGGCACTGATACCCGCCCCTGCCCAAGGCACGATCGCCAGTTTCACTTCACCACGCAGAAGTTTTTCACACAACAAAGAGCCTACGCCAACGCTGACAGAAAAAGCTGCAAGCAAACCCGTCACCTCATTGGAACCCAGCTGTAATATATCTTTCACAATCGCAGGCAATTGCGCCAACAGTACAGAACCCATCAACCAAAACCAACTGATTGCAACAACGCTGTGCCACACCCGCGTCTGGTTTTTTGTTTGCTGAATCAAGCGACGCGTAGCGCCTGGATGGAATGACAAAGCAGGTCGCGCCTTCGGCTCACCCGTGTCAGGAATTGCACTGGAAAATAAAAAGCCCAACACTGCCGTCATTACGATGGAAAGCGACAACAACTCAGGTTGATCGCCGTGGGTACTCATGTACCCCGCCGCCAGGGTACCCAGCAGAATGGAAACAAAGGTACCCATTTCCACCCAGGCGTTTCCTCCCAACAATTCCCGCTCCGACAACACCTGGGGCAGCACCGCATACTTCACCGGCCCGAACACCGTCGAGTGTATGCCCATCAAGAACAGCGCGCCCAGGAGCAAAGACAGGCTGTGCAAATAGAACCCCAGGCTGGCCACAAGCATGATGCCGATCTCAGCGATTTTTACGCCCCGCATAATGCTGGCTTTGTTCATGGCGTCGGCCAATTGCCCTGCGGGTGCAGAAAACAGCACGTACGGCAAAATAAACAAACCTGCCGCCAGATTCGCCACCAGCGCCGGGTCCAGCGAGGTGTAGCGTTGGGCATTGAAAGTCACCAGCAACACCATGAGGTTTTTATAGAGGTTGTCGTTGAAGGCACCACTGCACTGCGTCAAAAAAAACGGAAAAAACCGCTTCTGAAAAACGAAACTTGAACGATTTTCAAGTGTTGTTAAATGCTCGCGCATACAAACCCGTCAATGTAAGAGGTAGAGGCAATCTCTACTATAAACCGTGTCAGCAGCCGCTTCTATACAGCACCATGAAATTGGAACCACTGACATTAAAAACCAACTTAACCAGAGAGCCTCGCAACATTGAAAACATCTCAACCATGCCAAAAACCATGCCCATCAACTATGCACGAGCCTTGAAAAGCACAACAGGCATTCCATCTGCGCACGAAACGCAAGAGGCAAAACTAAGCGACAGCGCAAAAACTTATGCATGGCTAAAAGACCTAAAAACAGAGGTATCAATTTTTCTAGAAGCAAAAATCAAGCTCCAAAATAAATTGGAAAATCTGAAAATTCTTCGTGCTTCGAGATACAAAGACAAGAACGCCAGCCACCTACCGGAAAATTCAGTTTACCAAGATTTATTGGTCATGATTGAAGACATTGAAATGACCGAGCAGCAACAGTTGGAAATGCTCAGTGACTCAATTTCCCTGCGCGAACTTATGAATGAAACCAATCAGAAAATAAAAGAAAAAGAAGCCCTGATATTTAAAGGAGCGGCTACGTTGGCTGAAATGAACAGGCAACAGGTGACTCTGGAAAAATCAAGTGGAAATATCAGCCTTTCTCTCAGCAATGCAATTTTCAAACAGTTAAATAAAGACATCGTAGACAACTTAAAAGACAAATCGGTTGAATACGCATCAAACACGGACACCAATACACAGTCAAAAAGGCTGTGGATGCATTATGTTGAATTCACACTTCGACTTTGCCACACAGAAGTCAAAGCTGCTGATAAAGCCATTAACAACATGAAGTATGTCATCAATAGGCTAATGGCCTGCGACAACTTTGAGCGAATGCTGCCGTTCATACAAGAATACACCAGCGAAACACAGTACAACCAGGAACTTGCACGTTACCAATCATTTAAAAATGAGTTTATTCAGACAAGCATCAGTATGTTTGACTGGGCGCTTCGAAAATTTTCATCTCAAAAAATGAATGCGACGCAACAGCACGGTACCCAAAGCTACGAGTCAATACTCAATTTTTTTAGTTTGATTTTAAAAAAGCTGCAAGCCAGCGACACCGCTGAACCAGAAAAATTTCAATTGGTAACAGCAGGCGCCAAAGTCTTGATTGACGCTGCTTTTCAATGCAAACCTGATTTAAGAAAAAGACAAGACATCAGCCTGTCCCTGTTTAAATCCTTATTTTTAGAAAGACAAAAAAACATGAACGAACAAGACAAACAGAGGCAAGCGCTGGAGTCACTGAAAACTAGCGTTGAAAGAGAAAATTTTGCGTATGAAAAAAATCAGCGATACCTAAAACTGCTGCTAGCCAGCAGCCAACGTATGAAGCAAGACTTGAAAAAACAGGCAGGAAGCTTTGCAAGCGAAATCGACAGACAAATTTCTCAGGTATGGCTGAAGCTAGACGATTGCAAAACTGAAATTACAACACTATTGAATACCAAGCTGGTGTGGCGAGAGGACAATGAGCAAGGCCTTTTTACGTGCGAAGCCATGAAGGGGGTATTGAACAGGCACTTAATGACAGAAAAGCAACTACAAGCCCGCCTGACAAAAAATGAAAATCTGAAAGCCGCATCAAGCTACAAAGACGAGATCGCGCTTCTGGAGGCACTTCAAACCACTGTGATTCCAAAACTCAAGCAAGCAGACCGTTTTAACGAACACTTGCATCTTGAACATACCGCACCTGTTGAAGGTTGGAGCCTGATAAGGCAAGAATCAGGCATTCCACTGAAAAAAACCATTACCCACAGCAGGGTTAGCTTTGCGACTACGAATTCAGGTTGCCCCCTGATTGCCCATCTTTATCCCTGCGCAGACTAAGTCTTCAAACTGAAGGGGGAAAAATCGGTGTTTGTGTCATAGTAATCCTCGTTTTCCGCACGCTTAAGCGAGTTAACGATGAGATAGGTCAATGGGGTGGCCAATACCTCCCAACCGGTTTTCAAAACATATTGCGTCAGCGTCACCGTAATTAACTGCTCAGTGGTCATCACCCCCCAAAACGCAATGGTGTAGAACAAGGCTGAATCAAAAAATTCACCCACAAACGTAGAGCCTATGGTGCGCATCCACAGGTGCCGACCCGCGGTTTTTACCTTTAGCCGGGCCAGCACAAAACTGTTGGCAAAACTGCCCACCCAAAATGCCACCAAACTGGCCAGCACAATTCGCCAGGTGCTGCCAAACACACTTTCAATGGCGGGCTGCCTGTCCTGCCAAAATGGTGCCGCAGGCAAATGAACCACCACATAGGCCATAACACTGGCAAAAAACAAAGCGCCAAAACCGGCCCACACCGCCCGCCTGTCACGGCCATAACCATAAACCTCGGTCAAAATGTCGCCAAACAGGTAGGAGATTGGAAAAAACAAAACCCCGGCACCAAAAGTGACACTGCCCACCCAAGGCAAATCCAGTTGTGCAATTTTGGCCGGGCCAATCAAGTTGGAACACAGCAAAACGGCCACAAAGGCCACCAGCACAAATTCGTAGTACTTGTAGTTTTTAGTCATCGCAGATCAGTAAAGTTAAAAATGAAACACAACAAAAACGCAGCGTTCTTTTTCCATCAGTGTACGTGAGAAGCCCACCTATTCCATGAACTTGGTGAGGTATGATTCACGAGGCTCAATGTATCAGGCAGCAAACATGTCGGCATCCACCCCCAATGACAACACTCCCAGCAACGCGGCGGCTTCACAGAGAACTGCAGCGCTGCGCATCGACCCGGCCATGAAGACGGTGCAAACCGCGTCTACCGCCAAAAGGCGTTGGCAATGGCTAGCCGCTGTTGTGGTGTTTGTTCTGGTTGTCACCGCCATTGTGCTCAAACCCTCGGTGATTGCCGTGTCCACCGCCACGGTCAGCAAAATGTCTCCCACGGTTGAACTGGTGACGCTCACCTCATCGGGTTATCTGGTGGCGCAACGCAGGGCCTCGCTGGCCTCCAAGGCGTCCGGGCGTCTGGTGTATCTGGCGGTCAGGGAAGGCAGCCGGGTCAAGGAAGGCGACCTGCTGGCCAGGCTGGATGCGCGCGATGTGGCCGCGCAATTTGCAGCCGCCGCCTCGCAAATCGAAGTGGCCAGAGGTGCTTCGGCAAGGGCACAAGCAGAACTGACAGACGCCAGGGCAGCCGCACACCGGGCGCGCGACCTGGTGGCCAAAAACTTTGCCTCTCCTGCAACACTGGACACCGCAGTTGCCCGAGAAAACAGTGCGATTGCTGCACTTGAGAGCGCAAAAGCCGCACTTGCAGCGTCGCAGCACAGTGCAAATGCGTCGAAGGCTGCACGCGATGAAACTGAAATACGCGCACCGTTTGATGGTGTGGTGGTCGCTAAAAATGCCAATGTGGGCGATGTCATCACGCCGTTTTCCAATGCCGCCGAGTCCAAGGGCGCAGTGCTCACGCTGGCAGACCTCAGCACACTGGAGGCAGAGGTGGACGTTTCAGAAAGCAACATCAGCAAGGTCAGTGTTGGGCAAGCCTGTGAAATCCAGCTGGACGCCTTTCCGGATGAACGCTTTACAGGTCAGGTGGTGTCCATTGTTCCCACCGTGGACCGGGCAAAAGCCACCATCATGGTGAAAGTACGTTTTGATGAGATCAACGCCCGATTCCTGCCCGATATGAGCACCAAGGTTTCATTCTTGTCACGCCCCGCCAGCGAAGAAGAAAAGAAGCCGCGTCTGATGGCACCCAAGACTGCTGTTCGGGAAGGCGTGGCTTTCATCATTGAAAACAACAAAGCCAAGGCCGTCAGCGTTAAAACAGGCAGGCAAGCTGGCGGACTGGTGGAAATACTGGAAGGCCTGCAAGTGGGCGACACCGTCATCAACCCGGTGGACGAGCAACTCAAGGATGGCAGTCCTGTTGAAAAACAAACGCGTCGCTGACATGGTCGCCCCCCTTATACAAATTCGGCGTCTGGTGAAAACCTATCAACGGGCCGGCGAGAACATACCGGTGCTCATGGGTATTGATCTGGACGTGGCACGGGGCGACTTTGTGGCGCTCATGGGGCCCAGCGGTTCCGGTAAAAGTACACTGCTCAATTTGATTGCAGGCATCGACTCACCCACCGCCGGCGAAATTCTGGTGGATGGCGTGAACATCGCCACGCTGTCGGATGCGCAACTGGCGCAGTGGCGGGCTGCCAATGTGGGCTTTATCTTTCAGTTCTACAACTTGATGCCCGTGCTCACTGCCTTTGAAAACGTAGAATTGCCGTTGCTGCTGACCGGACTGTCGAAAAAAGAACGCAAGGCACATGTAGAAAACGCACTGGCGCTGGTGGGTCTGTCAGACCGCATGGACCACACGCCCAACGAACTCTCCGGCGGGCAACAACAGCGTGTGGCCATTGCCCGCGCCCTCATCACAGACCCCACGCTGATTGTGGCCGACGAACCCACCGGCGATCTGGACCGCCACACGGGTGAAGAAATTCTGAATTTGATTGATGAACTGAACACCCAACTGGGAAAAACCATCGTCATGGTGACGCATGACCCGAAAGCGGCCAGCCGGGCGCGTCGCCTGATCAACCTCGACAAAGGCGTGCTCGCGCCGCAAACCGAATAAAGGTTCGCCATGCTGTGGTTGATTGTCAAAAACGCATTCCGTCAAAAACTGCGCATCGGCCTTACGCTCTTGGGTCTGGTGGTGGCCATCATGGCCTTCGGTTTGCTGCGCACCATCGTAGATGCCTGGTATGCCGGCGCAGAAGCCACCTCCAGCACCCGTTTGGTCACCCGCAATGCAATTTCCCTCACCTTCCCCATGCCCTTGAATTATCTGGAACGCGTCAAAGGCATTGAGGGCGTCAGCGACATCAGTTGGGCCAACTGGTTTGGCGGGGTGTACATCACGGAACGCAATTTCTTTCCGCAGTTTGCCGTGGAAATGGAAAGCTATTTTCGGCTCTACCCTGAATACAAAGTCAATGAAAACGACTGGAAAAACCTGCTGCGCGACCGCCAGGGTGTGGTGGTGGGCCGAAAGCTGGCCAACCAGTATGGCTGGAAAGTCGGCGACACCATTCCCTTGCGGGGAACCATCTACCCTGGCACCTGGACCTTTAACCTGCGCGCCATTTACGACGGCGTGGACAACAAAACCGATGAATCCCAATTTTTTTTGCACTGGGGCTACTTAAACGAAAGAAGTAAAAAAATCATGCCGGGAAACCGCGACCTGGTCGGGGTTTTTATTGTCGGATTGAACGACCCGGAGCAGGCGGCGACCGTGTCTTCGCGCATTGATCAACGTTTTGAAAACACCAGCGCCGAAACCCGCACCGAAACCGAAAAAGCGTTTCAGTTGGGCTTTGTGGCCATGACACAGGCCATTCTTGTGGCCGTTCAGATCGTGTCTGTGGTCATCATCGCCATTATTCTGGCGGTCATGGCCAACACAGTTGCAATGACCGCGCGCGAACGCATCGGCGAATATGCAACCCTGCAAGCCCTGGGCTTTTCACCGCACTTCATCCGCACGCTTATTATGGGGGAATCGCTGACGGTGGCACTAACAGGTGGGCTGCTTGGCATTGCCCTGACCTTCCCTGTAGCCCATGCATTTGCCAACGCAGTGGGTACGCTGTTCCCGATTTTTGAGGTCTCAAACACCACCGTGCTGCTGCAATTGGCGTGTGCGGTGGGTGTGGGCGTCATGTCGGCGTTGTTCCCTGCCCTGCGCATGTCACGCATCCGTATTGTGGATGGGCTTCGCCATGTGGCCTAAAGGCATTCCACTGTCCTACACCTGGCGCAACCTGAGCGCCAGAAAGCTGACCACCGCGCTGGCAGCCGGCGGCATGGCATTGGTGGTGTTCGTGTTCGCCTGCGTACTGATGTTGTCCGAAGGCATACGCGCCACGCTGGTGCAAACCGGTGAGAACGACAATCTGGTGCTGATACGCAAGGGTTCCGGCACAGAAGTGCAAAGCATGATTGAACGCGAGCAAGCTGCGATTGTGGAAAGCCTGGTGCCCATTGCCAGCGCAACCGATGGCAGCCGCTTGTTCTCACGAGAACCGGTTGTGCTAATTACCCTGCAAAAAAAAGAGAGTTTCAAGCCTTCCAATGTCACTATCCGGGGCATTACACCGGCGGGTTTGCAAGCCCGCCCACAAGTGAAACTGTCCAACGGCCGCTGGCCGCGGGCAGGCACGGCAGAAGTGGTCACCGGGCGTGCCATGTCGGGTCGCTTTATTGGCGGCGGATTGGGAGAGTCCCTGCGGTTTGCACAGCGCGACTGGTTGGTGGTGGGTTCGTTTGATGCCGGTGGCAGTGGCTTTGATTCTGAAATCTGGGGCGACTCAGACACCTTGATGCAGGCCTTCAGGCGCCCGGCGTTTTCTGCGCTGCTGCTGCGCCTGCCCGACACCCAGCTGTTTGACAGCGTCAAGCAGACCATAGAATCTGACCCTCGCCTGAACCTTGAGGTAAAACGCGAAACGCAATTTTACGAAGACCAGTCGGCCGCCCTGTCTACATTCATCAGAATTCTGGGCTTGTCCCTGTCCATTATTTTTTCGATTGGTGCCGTGGTGGGTGCCATGATCACCATGTACGCAACGGTGGCCAACCGCACCCCTGAAATTGGCACACTGCGAGCGCTGGGGTTCGGTCGCAGCGCCATTCTGAGCGCATTTTTAATTGAGTCGCTGATGCTGTCTGCAGTGGGCGGCATTGCGGGTTTGCTGGCGGCCAGCCTGATGCAGAACATTGAATTGTCCACCATGAACTGGCAGACGTTCTCTGAAATTGCATTCGGCTTCACACTCACGCCGGGCATCGTGTTGAGCACCGCCGTTTTTTCGCTCAGCATGGGGCTGGCGGGCGGATTTTTACCAGCATTACAAGCCTCTCGCCTTAAAATCGTGGACGCTTTGCGGGCACATTAAAAACACTTTTCTTTACATTCTGACGCTGATGCTGACAAGCTGCAGGGTTCATAATGTTGATTGTTACTTCTGCAAGGATGCAGGTATGTCACAGGCTGTACTGGGTTATCTAAAAAAAGAAGGCTATTTTGCTTTTTACGGATGTATCGCCCTCACTATATTTTCCATCGCACTTATTTTCAAAGGTCACTGGTCAGGCTTGCTGATGTTGCCAGTGTTCGGGGCGCTCACCATCATCGGTATCCGGGATGTGCGGCAGAACAAGCAATCTATCCGCAGAAACTACCCGATACTCGGACACATCCGCTTTTTTCTGGAATTCATCCGACCTGAAATACGCCAGTATTTTTTGGAAAACGACACCGAAGCGGCCCCATTTTCCCGCAACCAACGCTCACTGGTTTATCAGCGCGCAAAAAATGTGGTGGACAAGCGCGCCTTTGGTACGCAAAAAGATGTTTATGTTGCCGGCCATGACTGGATCAACCACTCGGCTGTGCCGGTTGAAGTGCCGGAATCAGATTTCCGCATCACCATCGGCGGCATGGACTGCAAGCAACCCTATGAGGCGAGCATCTTCAACATCTCCGCCATGAGCTTTGGCGCCCTGTCAGCCAACGCCGTTCTGGCACTGAACAAGGGTGCGAAAAAAGGCGGTTTCGCCCATGACACTGGCGAAGGCTCCATTTCCAAATACCACAAGGAACACGGTGGCGACCTGATATGGGAAATCGGTTCGGGTTACTTCGGCTGCCGCACCCCGGAAGGCGAATTTTCACCGGAACGCTTCAAGGAAAACGCCAGCTCGCCACAGGTCAAAATGATTGAGATCAAGCTGTCTCAGGGTGCAAAACCTGGCCACGGCGGTGTGTTGCCCAGTGCAAAAGTGACTGCAGAAATTGCCGAGGCGCGTGGCGTTTCCATGGGTCAAGACTGCGTATCGCCTGCGGGTCACAAAGCATTTTCAACACCAGTGGAGCTGTGCCAATTCATAGGACAGTTGCGAGAATTGTCTGGCGGCAAACCGGTGGGCTTCAAGTTTTGCGTTGGTCACCCTTGGGAATGGTTCGCCATTGCCAAGGCAATGATGGAAACCGGCATCAAGCCCGACTTCATTGTGGTGGACGGTGCCGAAGGCGGTACAGGTGCGGCCCCCGTGGAATTTGCAGACCATGTGGGCGCTCCGTTGCAGGAAGGCCTGATGCTGGTGCACAACACCTTGATCGGGTTGAATATCCGCGAGGAAATCCGCTTGGGCGCCAGCGGTAAAATTGTCAGTGCTTTCGACATTGCGCGCACCATGGCTATTGGTGCGGACTGGTGCAACTCTGCGCGCGGCTTTATGTTCTCACTGGGCTGCATCATGGCGCAGGCTTGCCACACGGGTCACTGCCCAACCGGCGTCACCACGCAAGACCCCATCAGGCAAAAGGCCTTGGTGGTTCAGGACAAAGCCGAACGGGTCTACAACTTCCACTCCAACACGCTGCACGCCTTGTCTGAACTGGTGGCTGCTGCGGGGCTGTCGCATCCGATACAACTGACGCCGCACCACATTGTGCGCCGTGTGAGCCACAATGAAGTCAGATTGCTCTCTACGCTGTTTAAATTTTCGCAACCAGGAGATTTGCTGGAAGGTCGTTATTTGACGCCGGTGTTTGAGCGTTATTGGGATTTGGCTCGGGCGGATTCTTTTTCTTTGTCGATCGGATTCTGAGGGTTAGATTTGAAGGTGGTTTTAAGATCTGGGGGTCGCTTCAAGGGCTGGGCATTGCATAAAGGTCTGACTGATATTTTTTGTATTGCCGACGGACTCTGCCATCTGATCCGGCTTTTTCCCCTGCCAACCTGTTCGCTCGCCGGTATAACCGGAGCTCGCTGCGCCAACGGACAAGCCGTTGCCGACGGTTGGTGCGGGGTCGCCGGGAGGCAGGTCCTGAATGT